>NZ_JBVVPQ010000007.1:156895-191380 GCF_055811695.1 Bradyrhizobium sp. MI1.3
CCCCCCCCGCCCCCCGCGCGCGGCGGGGGGGGGCGGCCGCCCCCCCCCGCCGCCCCCCCCCCCCCCCGCCGCCCACGGGTGGTGTCCGGCGAAGCCCGAAGGGCGAAGACGGACTGGTGAGATTCCTACGCCTTAAGGCTACGCGTGGCGCAGCCGCGCACAGCCCGAAGGGCGAAGCGTGGTGTCCGGCGAAGCCCGAAGGGCGAAGACGGGCTGGTGAGATTCCCACGCAGCGGCTGCCCAGGCGATAATCGTCAATGTGGTCCGTCTACATCCTCCGCAGCATCGAATTTCCCGAGCAGGAATACGTTGGGGCCACGGAAAATCTGAAGCGCCGGATTCCAGAGCACAATGCTGGCAAATCCACCCACACCGCCAAGTTCAAGCCTTGGAAGCTGATCTGGTACTGCGCCTTCCGTGACAAGTACAAAGCGCTCGCTTTTGAAGCGTACCTGAAGTCTCACTCCGGCCGGGCCTTCACAAAGAAGCGGCTGTCCTAAGAGCGCACCTCTTCCCCTACTCCCCGATCACCGCATTCAACCGGTCCCTCAGCGCCACAATCTCATCCTTCATCGCGACCAGTTCCGAGACCGAGCAGTCCGACGCGGCCAGGATCGATTGCGGCACGGCGCGCGCCTTGTCCTTCAGGGCCTGGCCCTGCGGCGTCAATGCGATCAGCACCTGACGTTCGTCTTCGCTCGAGCGGGTGCGCTTGACGAGGTGGGCCGCCTCCAGCCGCTTGAGCAGCGGCGTCAGCGTGCCCGAATCCAGGTGCAGCTTTTCGCCGATGTCCTTGACCGGCACGTCGTCGCGCTCCCACAGCACCAGCATCACCAGATATTGCGGATAGGTCAGGCCGAGCCGGTCCAGCAGCGGCTTGTAGACGCGGTTGAAGGCGTGCGCGGCCGAATAGACCGCGAAGCAGATCTGGTTGTCGAGGCGCAGCGGCGCGTCCGCTGCCGAATGTTTCCGGGGCATGGAGAATCTCACAGGACTTGCTTCCATTCTGGGGCCGGCCGTCGCCACATTCAATTGCGAACAATTAAATGTGAGGCGCCATAATTTCAATTGCGCACAATCTAATTGTTTGCAATAAGGATCGCACCCCACCCGAACACACAGGGAGACGAAAATGTCAGTGAACGTCCTCTACAAGACCAGCGCAAAGGCCACCGGCGGCCGCGACGGCCATGCTGCGACCCTCGACGGCGCGCTCGACGTCAAGCTCACCACGCCGAAGGAGCTCGGCGGCGGAGGCGGCGCGGGCAACAATCCCGAGCAGCTGTTTGCGGCCGGCTATGCCGCCTGCTTCATCGGCGCGATGAAGTTCGTGTCTTCGCAGGGCGGCCCCAAGGTTCCGGCCGACGCCTCCGTGACCTCGACCGTCGGCATCGGCCCGCGCGCGGCCGGCGGCTTCGGTCTCGACATCGACCTTGCCGTCTCGTTGCCGGGCCTCGCCCGCGCGGAAGCCGAGGCGCTGGTCGAGAAGGCGCACCAGGTGTGCCCGTATTCCAACGCGACGCGCGGCAATGTCGACGTTCGCCTGACGGTCGTCTGATCGGTTCGGTGAAGCGGCTGACCCGGGATCCCTCTCAGGCCAGCCGCTTCCCTTGATTTGCCATCCCGCGGGATTGCGGCGACCGCCTGCATGACGCCCTACGCGGGAAGCCATTGCCCGCTCGGACGAACCTCGTTAGGCCTGTGATCACATCGACACAGGGGACGCGAAGGCATGACTGAAGCCGCCAGTTCTGGAGCCGCCACGGGCGCAATGAGCGGCCTGCGCGTCATCGATCTCACGCGCGTGCTCGGCGGGCCCTATTGCACCCAGATCCTCGCCGACCATGGCGCCGACGTGATCAAGGTCGAGCCGCCCGCAGGCGACGAGGTGCGCGACTGGGGCCCTCCCTTCCACGACGAAGACGCAGCCTATTTCATCGGCATCAACCGCAACAAGCGCTCGATCGGCCTCGATCTCGCCTCCGAGGGCGGCCGGACCGTGCTGCTCAAGATGCTGGAGAGCGCCGACGTCCTGATCGAGAATTTCAAGCCGGGCACGCTGGAGAAATGGGGCATCGGCAACGAGGTGCTGCGCGAAAAATTTCCGCGCCTCGTGCATTGCCGGATCTGCGGCTTCGGCGCCGACGGTCCCCGCGGCGGCAATCCCGGCTATGACGCCATCATCCAGGCCATGACCGGCATGATCGCGGCGACCGGCTCGCCCGAGAGCGGGCCGATGCGGATCGGCGTGCCGCTGGTCGACATCGGCACCGGCCTCTATGCGGCGATCGGCATCTTGATGGCGTTGTCGGAGCGGCAGCGCTCGGGCCAGGGCCAGTTCCTGGAGACCACGCTGTACGAGACCGGCCTTGCCATCATGCATCCGCACACCGCGAATTATTTCATGCATGGCAAGCCGCCGGCGCTCACCGGCAACGAGCATCCCAACCTCGTGCCCTATGCGATCTTCCCGACCAAGACCGACAACATCTTCATCGGCGTCGGTAATGACGGCACCTTCCGCAAGCTCGCCAAGGAGATCGGCAAGCCCGAGCTCGGCACCGATCCGCGCTTTGCGCGCAACAAGGACCGCATCGCCAATCGCGAGGCGCTGCGGGCCGAGCTCGCCGCCGTGTTCAGCCAGCACGAGGCCGAGCCGCTGTGCAATCGCCTGCTCGCTGCGGGCCTGCCCGCAGGCCCCGTGCAGAGGATCGACCAAGCGTTGACCAACCCGCACACGATCGCGCGCGGCGATATCATCGAGAAGGATTGGTACAAGGGCGTGGCATCCCCGATCCGGCTCGATCGCAGCAAGCCGAGCCTACGTCGCCTGCCGCCGAAATTCAGCCAGCACGCCGCCGAGGTGCTGGGCGAGTTCGGCTACTCCAGGTCCGAGATCGACGCGATGGTCGAGCAGGGCACGGTCTGCGGACCCGAGCGCAAGCGCTGAGATAAGACGAAGATCGAGCTTCACCGTCTAAAACGGCCGGACGATTCCGACGCGCGGGATCAGCGTAAGGATCAGGCCGAAGATATTCGTCTTCTGATCCTCCGCCCGAATCAGCGGCGTCTCGCGTGCGGCGGGCAGCATCTTCACCGCGTGCAGGATCAGGAACATGCAGACCGCCCAGTTCGAGATCCAGCGCGAATAGTCGAACACCATCGCGAACATCACGAGGCAGGCGAGGCTGACGCCGGCAAGCGCCGCGATCACAAGACGGCGATGCGTGTCGTTTGCCAGCGCGCCGATAAGGTTTGCAAAATAACGCCACAGCGGTATGTGCAGCCAGATCAGCAGCAAGAACACGGGCACGCCAAGGATGTTGTGGGGCAGGCGGCCCCAGGTGTCGGAAATCTCCTTCGTCAGCGGCTGATACCAGATGTAGGCAAACTGCAACATATCGGTCCGCGACGGATCGGCCATCCGGCTCTTCAGGTAGGCAACGAAATCCGCCTCCGCGATCGGCATCGTTCCCCAAAACTGCGCGGCGAAGAACAGCGTGGAGACGGCAAGCAGGGCAACGACGCCGAACGCGACATTGGTGCGATCGCAGCCCTGCGTCAGATAGTGCCTGATCACGACGATGGTGATGATCGTCGGCACATACATCAGGAGATGGATGTGGTGGATCAGGACGAGAACGATCGAGAACAGCGCAGCCAGCGCCACGAACAGCAGCGAGCCGGCCGGCACCAGCAGCAGGATGATCGCCAGCGCGCAGCCATAGATGTCGAAATGGCCGAGCGTGTGCATGAAGTTCTTGAGGAAGAACGGCGAGCCCGCGATGAAGACGAACAGCGGCAATGTCTTCGTGGTGAAGCCGAACGTCTTCTGAAATAGTCTTGCGTACAGTCCCAGCGTCACCAGCCATGTCGCGCCGCCGAGCGCGAACACCAGCCATACCGGCACCTTGTCGGTGAACAGCGCGACGATCGCCCCGATCAGCGCGCGCTTGATGAAGCCGAAATGATAGTCGACGAGGAGGTGGATGTAGGGGACGTAAGGCGGCAGCTGGATCTTGTGAACGAAGACGCCGACGATGACCGCCGCGTTGATCGCGAGCAGGACGCGCCAGGGGTTTTGCAGGATGCGTGCGGTCACGCCGCATCCATAGCGCGGCCGCCCGGAATTACAAAATGAACCGGCTCAAATCCGCGTTCTTGGCGAGGTCGCCGACGTGCTTCTGGACGAAATCGGCGTCGACCCTGACGGTCTCACCGCTGCGGTCGGGGGCGGTGAAGGAGATCTCGTCCAGCACCCGCTCCATCACGGTCTGCAGCCGCCGCGCGCCGATGTTCTCGACGGTGGAATTCACGGCGACCGCGACGTCCGCAAGTGCGTCGATGGCGTTGTCGGTGATGTCGAGCGTGACGCCCTCGGTCTGCATCAACGCAACATATTGCTTGATCAGCGAGGCCTCGGGCTCGGTCAGGATGCGGCGCATGTCGTCACGGGTCAACGCCTGCAACTCGACGCGGATCGGCAGGCGGCCCTGCAATTCCGGCAACAGGTCGGACGGCTTGGCGACATGGAAGGCGCCGGAGGCAATGAACAGGATGTGGTCGGTCTTCACCGCGCCGTGCTTGGTCGAGACCGTGGTGCCCTCGATCAGCGGCAGCAGGTCGCGCTGCACGCCCTCGCGCGAGACGTCGCCGCCGGCGCGGCCTTCGCGGGCGCAGATCTTGTCGATCTCGTCCAGGAACACGATGCCGTTGTTCTCGACCGCGCTGATCGCCTCCATCGTCAACTGATCGCTGTCGAGCAGCTTGTCGGATTCCTCGTTGATGAGGATCTCGTGCGAGCTCTCCACCGTCAGCCGCCGCGTCTTGCTGCGTCCGCCGAGCTTGCCGAAGATGTCGCCGATCGAAACCGCGCCCATCTGCGCGCCAGGCATGCCCGGGATCTCGAACATCGGAAAGCCGCTGCCGCCGCCTTGCGTCTCGATCTCGATCTCCTTGTCGTTGAGCTCGCCCGCGCGCAGCTTCTTGCGGAAGGAGTCCCGCGTCGCCGCGCTGGAATTGGCGCCGACCAGCGCATCGAGCACGCGCTCCTCGGCGGCGAGCTGCGCGCGTGCCTGCACGTCTTTGCGCTTGCGCTCGCGGACCTGGGCGATCGCGACCTCGACGAGATCGCGCACGATCTGCTCGACGTCGCGGCCGACATAGCCGACCTCGGTGAATTTCGTCGCCTCCACCTTCAGGAACGGCGCGTTGGCAAGCTTGGCGAGCCGCCGCGCGATCTCGGTCTTGCCGACGCCGGTGGGGCCGATCATCAAGATGTTCTTCGGCAGCACCTCTTCGCGCAAGGAGCCTTCGAGCTGCTGCCGCCGCCAGCGGTTGCGCAGCGCGATCGAGACGGCGCGCTTGGCATCGGCCTGGCCGACGATGAAACGGTCGAGTTCGGAAACGATTTCGCGGGGGGAGAAGTCTGTCATGGGACCTTAGCTAGGATCAGATGCGGCGGGGGACAAGCCGCTTTTTTGCCATCAGATGATCGGCGGACCCGATTGCCATTGTTTCACGGCCTCGACCGGGTGGATCAGCATCAGGATATTGAGCGTCAGATTGTCGCGAATATGCAGCGCCAGCATGATTTCAAAGGCGAGCCCGAGCATGACGGTCACCGATACAGGCAGCAGGCGCGCGGCGAGGAAGCCCAGCATCATGGACAAATTGTCAGAAACCGAATTGACGATGCTGTCGCCGAAATAATCCAGCGAGATCGTGCCGGCGCGGTAGCGTTCGATGATGAATGGCGAGTTCTCGACGATCTCCCAGGCACCCTCGATCAGCATCGCGACGATCAGGCGCGCGGGCCAGGACAGCGACACGAACGGCAGCCGCGCGAACAGCAGCCAGGTCAGTCCATAGAACAGGAAGCCGTGCAGGATGTGCGAGAAACTGTACCAGTCGGCGATGTGCTGCGAATTTTCCGAGCTGTTCACCACGCCATGCCACAGCTTGACGTAACCGCAGGTGCAGATCGGCACCCGTCCCATCGCGAGCAGGATCGAGGCCTGCATCGCCAGCAGCAGCAGCGCGATGCCGACCCAGGCGAGCGGTGGAAACGCGGCCCTGCTCTCATGCGTGGTTGCCAGCGTCATGGCTCGCGCACCATCAGCAGCGCCGCTCCGTCGGGCGTCTCGACCATGCGGTCGGGGACAAAGCCGGCCTTCTCATAGGCACGCACCGCGCGCGCGTTGAGCGGATCAGGATCAGTGACGATGCGGGGCAGACCCTGCCGCAACTGCGCGTCGGCGAATTGGCGGATCAATGCCGAACCGTGCCCGCGCCCGATCATGTCGCCTTCGCCGATGAACTGATCGATGCCACGGGTGCCCTCCGGTTGCGGCCCAAGACCCGTATTCCAGGCTGTCAGGCGGTAGCATTGAAGATAGCCGAACGGCTTGTCGCCGGCCAACACGATGAACTGGTCCATTGCCGGCTCATCGAGATCGCCGCTCACGAGCGCGAACTGCTCGTCCGGATCGCCCCACCATTCCCGCACATGTACCTCGCGGAGCCATCGCCGGATCAACGGCAGATCGGCCGCGGTCATCGGGCGGAAGGTGTAGGCGAGGGTCATCTAGCGGTGCTGCGCTCCCTCTCCCGTCTGCGGGAGAGGGTTGGGGAGAGGGTGCGTCCGCAATGGGACAGCCCCCAAGAGGACAGAGCCCTCACCCGCGCCTTCGGCGCGACCTCTCCCGCAAGCGGGTGAGGTTGCAGCCAGTCCGGAGCTACATTGTCCAGCCACAGATAGGCCCTACCCGGCGGACAGCGCTTCGACGGTGACATTGCGGTTGGTGTAGACGCAGATGTCGGCGGCGATATCGAGGGAGCGGCGGACGATGGTCTCGGCGTCCTTGTCGGTGTCGAGCAGGGCGCGGGCCGCCGCCAGCGCGTAATTCCCGCCCGAGCCGATCGCCATCACGCCGGCTTCGGGCTCCAGCACGTCGCCGGTGCCTGTCAGCACCAGGGAGACGTCCTTGTCGGCAACGATCATCATGGCCTCCAGCCGTCGCAAATAACGGTCGGTGCGCCAGTCCTTGGCGAGCTCGACGGCGGCCCGGGTCAATTGCCCCGGATATTGCTCGAGTTTGGCTTCCAAGCGCTCGAACAGCGTGAAGGCGTCGGCCGTTGCGCCGGCAAAGCCGCCGATGACGTCGCCCTTGCCGAGTTTCCGGACCTTCCTGGCGTTGTGCTTGATCACGGTCTGGCCGATCGAGACCTGGCCGTCGCCGCCGACCACCACCGTGCCGCCCTTGCGGACCGTCAAAATCGTGGTGCCGTGCCAGCCCGGCGAGCTGTTTGGGGAGTCCTGCATGAATGATCCTCATTGTCCGGGCTGATTTAGGCGGTCGGGAGCGGGGGCACAACGGGCCGCTCCGGGACCAATTTCGCTCACCATAGGCAGAAGTAGAGGCCCGGCCAGCCGTTCCCGCAGTAGCGAAGGCGTCATTTGGCTGTTAAAAGACCGGCGTTTTCGGCCCCGAACGAGGATGAAAGCTAGTTTTGATGCGCACCGCGACGATCAAGCGCAAGACCAAGGAAACCGACATCGAGGTCACCGTGAACCTCGATGGCACCGGCGTGTCCAATATCGCGACCGGCATCGGCTTTTTCGACCATATGCTCGATCTCCTCGCCCGCCATTCCCGCATCGACCTCACGGTCAAGGCGGTCGGCGATTTGCACATTGATCATCACCATACCACCGAAGACACCGGCATCGCGCTCGGCCAGGCCATTAAGCAGGCGCTCGGCAACATGGCGGGCATCACCCGCTATGCTGGCGTGCACATGCCCATGGACGAGACGCTGTCACGCGTGGTCATCGACATCTCGGGCCGCCCTTTCCTGGTGTTCAAGGCCGACTTCCCTCGCGACAAGATCGGCGAGTTCGACACCGAGCTGGTGCGCGAGTGGTTCCAGGCCTTCGCCATGAACGCCGGCGTGACTCTTCACGTCGAGACCCTATATGGCGATAACAGCCACCATATCGCCGAGTCCTGCTTCAAGGGTCTGGCACGGGCGCTGCGCACCGCCGTCGCGATCGATCCGAAGGCGGTGGGCGAAATCCCGTCCACCAAGGGCTCGCTCGGCGGCTGACATCTTTCGGCCCGCGGCACGCGCCGTTTGCGGTATCACTGAATTCTTGGGAACGGGGCATCGCCATGTCCGTCTACACAGTTCATGCACCCTCCCCTGCCGGAGCCGATCTGCGCGCGACCGACAAGTTCGTCTTCGTGCGCGACGGCTTCCATTTCTGGGCGATGATCTTCGGCCCGCTCTGGCTGCTGTGGAATCGGCTGTGGCTGGCGCTGATCGGTTGGGTGATCTTCGTTGCCGCGTTCAACGTCGGGCTGTCCAGCCTCGGCGTCGGCCGTTCGTCGATCTTCTTCGCCGACATCATCGTCGCGCTGCTGATGGGATTCGAGGCCTCGAGCCTGCGCCGCTGGACGCTGTCGCGCGGCAAATGGCGGCAGCTCGACGTTGTGATTTCCGACGACGAGGACACCGCCGAGCGCCGTTTCTTCGAGCGCTGGAGCCAGAAGCAGCGCGGCATCGTCAACGATCAATGGGCCGTCGATCGCGGCGGCCCGCCGCCGACCCGCAACGTGCCGGGTCAGCAATTCTCCAACCCGCCGCCGATGCCGGCCGGTGGCATCATTGGTTTGTTTCCAGAACCGGGAGGGTCAAGATGAGCGTCGCCATCATCGATTACGGTTCCGGCAATCTGCATTCGGCCGCCAAGGCGTTCGAGCGCGCCGCGCGCAGCATGGACAATCCGCAAAAGGTGTTCGTCACCAGCGATCCGGACCAGGCCTACGGCGCCGACCGTCTGGTGCTGCCGGGCGTCGGCGCCTTCGCCGATTGCCGGCGTGGGCTCGATGCCGTCAACGGCATGGTCGAGGCGATCACCGAGGCGGTGCGCGTCAAGGCGCGGCCGATGTTCGGCATCTGCGTCGGCATGCAGCTGTTCGCCACCCGCGGCAAAGAGCACGTGATCACGCAAGGCCTGAACTGGATCGGCGGCGACGTCGAGAAGATCACGCCGCGCGACGAGAGCCTCAAGATCCCGCACATGGGTTGGAATACGCTCGATGTGCTGCGCGAGCACCCGGTGCTGGACGGGCTGCCGCTCGGCCCCAAGGGCCAGCACGCCTATTTCGTGCACTCCTACCACCTCAAAGCCGCCAACGAGGCGGACGTGCTTGCGCGCGCCGATTACGGCGGGCCCGTCACCGCGATCGTCGGCAAGGACACGGCGATCGGGACGCAGTTTCACCCCGAGAAGAGCCAGCGCTTTGGTCTGGCCCTGATCTCGAACTTCTTGCGATGGAAACCGTGATGGCCGCTGCTCTTGTTACCTCCCCCCTTGTGGGGGAGGTCGAATGCGAAGCATTCGGGAGGGGGGTAGCCACAACGGTGGTGCCCGTGGCTTACCCCTCTCCCCAGCGCTCCCCCACAAGGGGGGAGGGAGCGCACCGTTCGCGCAGAAAAATCCTGGCTCAATCATGATTCTCTTTCCTGCGATCGACCTCAAGAACGGCCAATGCGTGCGCCTCGAACAGGGCGACATGGCGCGCGCGACCGTGTTCAACCTCAATCCCGCCGCGCAGGCCGAGAGCTTCGTCGCGCAGGGCTTTGAGTATCTCCACGTCGTCGATCTCGACGGCGCGTTTGCCGGCAAGCCCGTGAATGCGCAGGCGGTCGAGACGATGCTGAAGACGATCACGATTCCGGTGCAGCTCGGTGGCGGCATTCGCGATCTCGCGACCGTGGAAGCCTGGCTCGAAAAGGGCGTCACCCGTGTCATCATCGGCACCGCCGCGGTGCGCGACCCCGAATTGGTGAAGGCTGCTGCAAAAAAATTCCCCGGCCGCGTCGCGGTCGGGCTCGACGCACGTGACGGCAAGGTCGCGGTCGAAGGCTGGGCCGAGACCTCGCAGGTAACAGTGCTGGAGATCGCACGGCGTTTCGAGGATGCCGGCGTCGCCGCCATCATCTTCACCGACATCGCGCGCGACGGCCTGCTCAAGGGCCTGAATCTCGATGCGACCATTGCGCTGGCGGATGCGATCTCGATTCCCGTGATCGCCTCCGGCGGCCTCGCCTCGATCGAGGACGTCAAGGCGATGCTGACGCCGCGCGCGAAAAAGCTCGCCGGCGCGATCGCCGGTCGCGCGCTTTACGATGGCCGGCTCGATCCCTCAGCCGCCCTCACCCTGATCCGCGCCGCGGCCTAGGAGACATCCGATGTTCAAGGTGCGCGTGATCCCCTGCCTCGACGTCAAGGACGGCCGGGTCGTCAAGGGCGTCAACTTCGTCGACCTGCGTGATGCCGGTGACCCCGTCGAAGCGGCGATCGCCTACGACGCTGCCGGCGCCGACGAGCTCACTTTCCTCGACATCACCGCGACCCATGAGAATCGCGGCATCATGCTGGACGTGGTCCGGCGCACCGCGGAAGCCTGCTTCATGCCCGTCACCGTGGGCGGCGGCGTGCGTGAGGTCAACGACATCAAGACCCTCCTGCGCGCGGGCGCCGACAAGGTCTCGATCAACAGCGCCGCGGTGTCGCGGCGCGAGTTCGTCAAGGAAGCCGCCGAGAAATTCGGCGGGCAGTGCGTGGTGGTCGCGATCGACGCCAAGCGGGTCAAGCGCGCCGGTGGCGGGGAGCGCTGGGAGATCTTCACCCATGGCGGCCGCAACTCGACCGGCATCGACGCCATCGAATATGCCCAGGAGGTGGTCTCGCTCGGCGCCGGCGAAATCCTGCTCACCTCGATGGACCGCGACGGCACGCGGCAGGGTTTTGACATCCCGCTGACTCGGGCGATCGCCGACAGCATTCCCGTTCCCGTGATCGCTTCGGGCGGCGTCGGCAATCTCGACCACCTCGTCGACGGTATTCGCGACGGCCACGCCACCGCCGTGCTGGCCGCCTCGATCTTCCACTTCGGGGAATTCACCGTCCGCGAAGCCAAGGAGCACATGTCCCGGCGCGGGTTGCCCATGCGCCTCGATGCCTGACGACTCCCGTTCCTAAAAATGCTACATGATTGGCGGGGATCGGCTTATCCCGCCAGATAACCGGCCAATCATCGGCCAAGGCGCGTTTTCCGAGTATTTTGTATGCCGCGTTTCACGATCCACGATCTGGCCGAGACCATCGACGCCCGCGCGGCAGCGGGTGGCGAGGCGTCCTATACCCGCAAGCTCCTCGACAAGGGCGCCGAACATTGCGCCAAGAAGTTCGGTGAGGAAGCAGTCGAAACCGTAATCGCAGCAGTCGAAAACGATCGCGCGCATCTGATCGCCGAAGGCGCCGACCTGCTCTATCATTTCCTTGTGCTGCTCAAGGCCCGCGGCGTAAAGCTGGAAGAGGTCGAGGCCGCATTGGACAAGCGGACCAATATGTCAGGGTTGGAAGAAAAGGCGTCGCGCAAGGGCGGCAGCTAGCCGAGGTGGAGAGTCGCGTCATGGATATCCGCGCACCCGAGCAGCAGTATAATCCTTACCGCGTCTATACGCGTGAGGAGTGGTCGCGACTGCGCGACGACACGCCGATGACGCTGGAGCCGGGCGAGTTCGACCGGCTGCGCTCGCTGCACGACCGCCTCGACTTGCAGGAGGTCGAGGACATCTACCTGCCGCTGTCGCGCCTGCTGTCGATCTATGTCGATGCGATGCAGCGGCTTTATTACGCGGAGCGCCAGTTCCTCAACATCCGCGACCGCAAGATGCCCTACATCATCGGCGTCGCCGGTTCGGTCGCGGTTGGAAAATCCACCACGGCCCGCGTGCTTCAAGCGCTGCTGGCGCGCTGGTCGCCGCGTCCCAAGGTCGAGCTGATCACCACCGACGGATTTCTGTATCCCAACGCCGTGCTGGAGCGGCAGGGCATCATGCAGAAGAAGGGTTTTCCGGAAAGCTACGACCTGCCGCTGCTGCTCAGCTTCCTCTCCGACATCAAGGCCGGCCGCCGCCATGTGCGCGCGCCGGTCTATTCGCATTTGACCTACGACATCGTGCCGAACCAGTGGGCCGAGATCGACCAGCCCGACATCCTGATCGTCGAGGGCGTCAACGTGCTGCAGACCGGCAAACTGCCGCGTGACGGCAAGGCCGTGCCCGTGGTGTCCGACTTCTTCGATTTCTCGGTCTATATCGACGCCGACGAGGCCGCGCTGCGGCAGTGGTACATCAGGCGCTTCCTGTCGCTGCGCGACACCGCGTTCACCAATCCAAAATCCTACTTCAACCGCTACGCGCTGTTGTCGGACGAGGAAGCCACCGCCACCGCGATCGCGATCTGGGAACGCACCAACCTCGCAAATCTCGAGGACAACATCCTGCCGACCCGCCC
Organism: Bradyrhizobium sp. MI1.3; assembly: GCF_055811695.1. Classification (NCBI taxonomy): domain Bacteria; kingdom Pseudomonadati; phylum Pseudomonadota; class Alphaproteobacteria; order Hyphomicrobiales; family Nitrobacteraceae; genus Bradyrhizobium; species Bradyrhizobium sp. MI1.3. The sequence continues at coordinate 169,269 of NZ_JBVVPQ010000007.1, forward strand.
CCGCGCGACCCTGATTCTGAAGAAGGGCGCCGACCACACGGTGGCGAGCGTGGCGCTGCGCAGGCTGTAATCGCTGCGGTCGACGAGTCTAGCCCGCGCGCAGAGTGTCTTTTGTTGCAGACCGGCAAAGGGTATTCCGCTATGACCTTCGTAAACGCGAGGGACCCATGGTTGATCGTCTCAGAAACGCCGCCGAGCAGCTGGAAGCACCGACCTGCCCGGACTGCCATATCGAGATGAAGTGGTTCCGTTCCGAACTGCTGGCGGACGAGCCGACTCCGATCATCGCGCATCTTTTCGTGTGTCCGCATTGCAAGCGCGCGGCCCAGGCAGACACCAAATTCAGGGGCACGCCAGCGCCGACGGCCAAGCTGTCCGCGCCGCGGTTTCCTGCTCACGCCGCATAACGGTTCATTCCGCCGGAGCGCGCAGTGATGCCGGGCGCCCGGCCTGCTCCGCACCCAAGCTGACGTGCGTCGCCGGCAAGCGGCTCACTTGCCGGCCTTCGCGATCCAATCCGCAGGCTTGATGCGCCCTGCGAAAGCCGCCGCACCGGTGGTGCTTGCCCGGTAGACGAAAGCTTCGCCTTCCTGCACGTCCCCGGCATCCTTGCCGAAGACATCGGCGATGTTGGTCTTGTGGGTGACCAGGACGGTGTTGGTGCCCGCCTTGGGCGGCGCATCGACGAGCCGCCGCACGGCCTGGCCCGCTTTTGCATTTGCACCGGTCGGATTTGCCATGCCCGACGCACTCGCGTTGCTGCTGTCCGTCAACGCGTCGACTGGCTTGAGCTCGCGACCGGAGATCAGTCTGCCCGCCTCGATCGCGCGGTTCAGCTTGCTGGTGTAGACATCGCCGATCGGGATCGCGAGTTCCTTGATGGCCGTCCCGATCTGGCGCGCCATGTCGCGGCCCTTTTCACTGAGCTGACGCTGGGCGCTCATGTCGTCGAACTTGAAAGGGTAGACATCCTTTTGGCTGTCGTCGGTGGCCGTGTGGCGAAACACCAACACGTAACCGCCTTGCTTGAGCGAGGCGATCAGTTGCGAGCTATCGGCCGAGGTGGCTTGAGTGGAACCACAGAGAAGGATCACGAAGGCGAGGCGGCAAAGCATGTTGATGCGAAATCCTCTGCTTAAAATGCCCCAGAGGATGGTGACGCGCGAAGCGCTCGATTTCAATTGTCGATTGCCGTCCGAGATCGGGTTCCTATGGAATCCGGATCAAACCGTCAGCTGCCGCGCCGCCGCCAGTCCGGCCAGCGCCTCTTCCAGCTTCTCGCGATCGAGCGGCTTGATCAGAAACCCGTTCATGCCCGCTTCAAAGCAGGCGTAGCGATCTTCCACCAGCGTATTGGCGGTGAGCGCGAGGATCGGCGTGTGGTGGCCGCCCTTGGCTGCCTCATGCGCACGGATCCGTTTTGTCGTTTCGATGCCGTCGAGCTGCGGCATCTGGATGTCCATCAGCACGAGATCATAGGGCGTGCCGGCCGAGGACGCGCCGAGCCAGGATTCCAGCGCGGCCTCGCCATTGATCGCGATGATGACGCGGTGACCGAGTTTCGTCAGTAGCGAGCGCATCAACAGCGCATTGATCTCGTTGTCCTCGGCGACGAGAACCGAGAGGCCTTTCGCCGGTACCGCGCCGGTGGATGGGGCAGATGGCTCCGGCGCGAGATCGGGCGAGGCGACCTCCGGGGGCAGCGCGAGGCGTGCGGCGAGTGAGGCCGCGCGCAGCGGCTTCACCAGGAAGCCGGTGAAGGCCGGCGAGATTTTCTCGTGGCGCGAGCCGGACGTCAGCAGCACGAGGCGTTGCGTCGCATGGCTGCGTGCGGCTTCGCCGAGGCGGTCGGCAATGGCAGCGCCGAGCGCGCGATCGATGAGCACCGAATGCCATGAGCGTTCCGGCAGCAGCGCTTCCGCCACCGCGGCGTCGGTCACCATGCAGGTCTGGCCGCCCCAGCGCTCCAGCCGCCGCGCGATCAGGGAAGCCTCGATGCCGTCGGCAATCAGCAGGATCGACTTGCCTGTGAGGTCGGGACTCGGGAACGCCGTCTGCTCCGCGCCGGCGGAGGATGATGCCAGCGGGACTGAGACGTCGAAGGTCGAACCCTTGCCCGGCTCGCTCGCGAGCGTGATGCGGCCGCCCATGCGCTTGACGATGCGCTCGCTGATAGCGAGACCGAGGCCGGTGCCGCCATAGGTGCGGGCGACGCGTTCGTCGGCCTGCTCGAATTCGCGGAAGATGCGCTGTTGCGCGTCGGCTGCGATGCCGATCCCGGTGTCGCGCACCAGAAAGCTGATTTCGTTCGGCCAGATGCCGGGCTCGACGATCAGCGCGACGCCGCCGCTCGCCGTGAACTTGATGGCGTTGCCGGCGAGGTTGAGCAGCACCTGGCGCAGCCGCGCGGCGTCGCCGACCACTTCGAGCGGCAGCCGCTCGTCGACATAGGCGGCGATCTCGAGCTGTTTCGCCTGCGCGCGCGGCGCGAGCAGCTCGGTGATGTCCTCGATCAGGGCCGAGAGCGCGAAGGGACGCTGCTCGAGATCGAGCTTGCCGGCCTCGATCTTGGAATAGTCGAGCAACTCCTCGATCAGCGCCATCAGCGCTTCGCCGGAGGTCTTCACGGCCTTGGCGTAGGTCGACTGCTCCGGCGTCAGCGTAGTGTCGAGCAGCAGCCCGCCCATGCCGATGATGCCGTTGAGCGGCGTGCGGATCTCGTGCGACGCCATCGCCAGGAAGCGCGATTTGGCCCGGTTGGCGGCGTCGGCCTGATCGCGGGCCTCGGACAGCGCCCGCTCGGTCTCGGTGCGGTCGGTGACGTCGCGTCCGACGCTCTGCAATTCGGCGGGCTGGCCGGCGTCGAGGCGGACATAGCCTTCGCGCCAGGCGATCCAGCGCGCGCCGAGCGGAGTTGCGATCTTCTGGTCGTGAATCCGCGTGCCGTTGCTCTCGCGGGCGCTGTCGCCCTGCTCCAGCACGTCGAAATCAAAGCGCGTGCCGACCAGCGCGCCGCGCGCCTGTGCGGCAAGCGCGCAATAGGCGTCGTTGGCGAAGGTGATGCGGCCGCCTGTGTCGCGCAGCACGATCAGATCGCCCTGCTGTTCGAACAGGCTGCGAGCGCGCTCCTCGGCCTCCTTCAGCTCCCAATTGCGGTCGATCAGCGTTTCGTTGTGGGCAGCCAGCGCACGCATCCGCTTGTTGACGAAGCGCAGGCGCATGCTCAGCGTGGCGAGGCCGAGGCAGGCGAGCGCGAACAGGAAGCTGACGCCGATCGCAAACGCATTGGGATCGTAGCCGGACGTCTCGGACCGGCTGCCGGAGACAAACCCATAGGCGCCGCCGAAGGTCGCCGAGAAGATCATGAAGGAGCGGATCGCGAAGGCGATTCGTGGGTACTGTCGCCTGAAGCGACGCATGCGCACCTTGATCCGGAACGTCCGATCCATCGCCACCGACCCGACTCTTTTCGTAAAAACCTGTGCTCGCTGTAAACGACGATGTGCCGCCGACCTTGCGAACAGTTTGAGGCCCTGCGACCGCCTCCAAACAGGGTTGACGAGACGTTAACGGCGCAAAGCGAGGCGGCTCAAAGCGAGGCCGCCTGGAGATGGCGGTGGCCGCCGCGGGCGCCGACGATCAGCGCCGCCGCCTCGCGCTGCGAGAAGGTTTTCGAGCGCACATAGACCCGGTAATCCGCCGGCCCCTCGGTGGAGAGATAGACCACCTGACCGCCGTCGACGGGCTGTGCGGCAATCGAGATCAGGCGAGTCGAAGGGTTGGCCTGGCAGGACTCCGATTCCGAACCGGGGCCATCGTCGACAACGGCGAAGTCGGCAGCGTCCGCATCCTCGGTAATCTGAACCCGCACCGTGGCGCGCGCGGGATCGTCGGTGAAGGCGACATGCACGCCGGCGGTCCAGAACAGCGACGTCAGCTCGACCGAGGTGTCGCCGAGGGCGATGCAGGGATGCGAGACCGATCCGATCTCGCTGCGCGCGAACACCGCGGCCGCCAACAGGGGAACAACCGAGGCCAGGATCTTGAAACGCAACATGACACGCTACTCGCCAGGCCCTGTACGGGGAACTGATGGGCCTTATGGTTTGCAGAGCGTAAAGGAAACTCGTTACCGCCGGGTTGATGCCGGTATCTGGGGATGAGAATCTCAGTCGGTTAAGCGCTTCTGTTCGTTTTTCGCTCGACTTCAGTGAGAACCAAATAGCTGTTCTTGCCGAAGCTGATCGCCCACAGCGCTGCCCAGGCGCCCCACCTGTTCCTGACCTCGATCTCGACGATTTGGCCAGGAGTGGTGCGAACGATGAGCGGTTGGCTTCTGCCCCAATCAATAGTCGCCTCGATCGTGCAGGCACCGGCCGGCAGCGTGACCTCCAACGCGTCATTGCGCGCAAGCTTCCCAACGCTGGTCCCGTTGACCCACAACTCGTACGACCTCAGCCGATCGGCATATTGGGACGGGCGGACAAATCTGATGGTGCAGGCATTGACGTCGGTCATGGTTCAATCTCGGGCATGGTGATGTTGTCGAGAAAGCTGCGGCGGCGCATTGCTCAGGCCAACTGGCGCACATCCTCCGCGAGTGCGCGGTAGGACAGCGCTTCGGCCAGATGCAGCCGGCCGATCTTGTCGGCACGATCGAGATCGGCCAGCGTGCGCGCCACCCGCAGCACGCGGTGATAGCCGCGCGCCGACAGCCGCATGGTCTCGGCGGCGTCGCGCAGCAGCTTCTGGCCTTGCGCATCCGGCTTGGCGATCTCCTCCAGCACCGAGGCCGGCGCTTCGGCATTGGTGCGAACCTTCGGCAGGCCGGCGTCCGCGTAGCGTGCGAGCTGGATGTCGCGCGCGGCGGCCACGCGCGCGGCGACTTCGGCCGAGCCCTCCGCCGGCGGCGGCAGGATCAAATCGGCCGCGGTCACGGCGGGAACCTCGATGCGCAGGTCGATACGGTCCATCAGCGGCCCCGAGATGCGGGCCTGGTAGTCGCCAGTGCAGCGATCGATGCGGCCGCGCTTGCAGGCATAGCCGGGCTCGAACGCATTGCCGCAGCGGCACGGATTCATCGCCGCGACCAGCATGAAGCGTGCGGGATAGGTGACGCGGTGATTGGCGCGGGACACCGAGACCTCGCCGTTCTCCAGCGGCTGGCGCAGCGAATCCAGCACGCGCGGATCGAATTCGGGGAGCTCGTCGAGGAACAGCACGCCCTGATGCGCGAGCGAGATCTCGCCTGGCCGCGCCCGCATGCCGCCACCGGTGAGCGCGGCCATGCTGGCGGAATGATGCGGCGATCGAAACGGCCGCCGCGCCGTCAGTGCGCCGCCCTCGATCTCGCCGGCGACAGAGGCGATCATCGAGACTTCGAGCAACTCGCCCGGTGACAGCGGCGGCAGGATCGAGGGCAGGCGTGCCGCCAGCATCGATTTGCCGGCGCCGGGCGCGCCGATCATCAGCAGGTGATGGCCGCCGGCGGCCGCGATCTCCAGCGCGCGCTTGGCGCTCTCCTGGCCCTTGATGTCGCGCAGGTCGAGCGGCGAGGCGGCGGCTTCATGCACCTTCGGCACCGGCCGCGACAGCACCTGCGTTCCCTTGAAATGGTTGGCGATCTGGATCAGCGAACTTGCGGCGATGATCTGGATGTCCGGGCTCGCCCATGCCGCTTCCGAGCCGCAAGCCGCCGGACAGATCAGCCCCTCCTCGCGCACATTGGCGCCGATCGCGGCGGGAAGGACACCGGCCACCGGTGCGATCGATCCGTCGAGGCCAAGCTCGCCCAGAACCGTGAAGCCGGTCAGCGCATCCGGGGGGATCGCGCCGATCGCCCCCATCAGCCCGAGCGCGATCGGCAGGTCATAATGGCTGCCCTCCTTGGGCAGATCGGCGGGCGCGAGATTGACGGTGATCCTGCGCGCCGGCAGCGCCAGCCCAGAGGCGATCAGCGCCGAGCGGACCCGCTCGCGCGCCTCCGACACCGCCTTGTCCGGGAGACCGACGATCGCGAAGGCCGGCAGACCGGGCGCGACCTGCACCTGCACGTCGACCGCACGGGCCTCGATCCCCTCAAAGGCGACGGTAGAAACCCGCTGAACCATGCCCGAACCAGCCTGCCCTTTTGCACAATTAGGGGTAGCAGAGCGGGCCAGTTCTTGCAAGAACAATACGGGAACGGGTCGAGAGGGCCGGAAGGCCTTAACCGATCGTAAACACGTCGAAGACACTACGCCTCGAATGCAAGCTGCTCTGCTCAGCACATTCCAACGAATGTCCGCTACTCCTAGGCTGCGGGATGGGCCGTGGTCTAACGGGTGAACAATTCAGATGCTTGCAAATCGCCGGAGAAGCGAACGACGGATGTGCACGCGGCTCGCCAAGATTCATTTTGGCGCGGGTTCGCTGCCGCGGGACTGCACGATCACGGATATTTCGGATGGCGGCGTGAAAGTGGTGGCGGAATTTCTGGAAGTGCCGCCGCAATTCACCATCATCTTCGCGCCCGACTATTCCCGGCAGTGCCGCCTGCGCTGGCGCATCGGCTGCGAGTTCGGCGCTGAATTCACCGACTGAGCTTTCGGAAGCGCCCCGCCTTAACGGGACTTTAGCGTTAATCGGTAAGCATCTCTGATCAGTCGCCGAGTGATCAGAGTATGTCCAAGCGTTTGTCCGTCGCCTCTCCTCCGGCGAGATATCTGTTTTCCGCACTTCTGATCTTGGCCTTGGGCGGCTGTCAGACCACCGGCATCGAGGACATCACCGGCGCGCTCGGCGGAAAATCGGACACGGCTGTCAGGGCCGAGGCCAAGCCAGACGTGAGGCCGGACATGGACGCGCTGCGCGAGCGCTATCGCGCCAAGCCTGGCGATCCCAACGTCGCGCTCGAATATGGCAAGGCGTTGCGCCAGACCGGCCAGCGCGCGCAGGCGCTCGCGGTGCTGGAGCAGGCCGTGCTTGCCCATTCCAGCAACAAGGCGCTGCTCGCCGGCTATGGCCGCGCGCTCGCCGACAGCGGCAGTTTCCAGCAGGCGTTCGACGTCCTCGGTCGCGCGCATTCGCCCGAGGATCCCGACTGGCATATCCTGTCGGCGCAGGGCGCCGCGCTCGATCAGCTCGGTCGCAACGAGGAGGCGCAGCAATACTACGCCGCCGCACTGAAAATCGTGCCGGACGAACCGTCGGTGCTGTCCAATCTCGGACTGTCCTACATGCTGCAGAACAATCTGCCGCGGGCAGAGGAAACGATGCGCCGCGCGCACGAGCGCAATCCCGCCGATCTCCGGGTGCGCGCCAATCTCGCGCTCGTGCTGGGACTGGAAGGAAAGCAGGCCGAGGCCGAAACCATCGTGAAGGCGGACCTGCCGCCGGATCAAGCGGCGGCAAAGGTCACAGCGCTGCGGCAATTGCTGGTGAAGAAGCAGCAGCGGGCGGAGAAGTAGCCCGCTCATTCCTGAGCTCGACAGATTGAGCCTCGCCGAGCGCACCGAGGGAGGTGCATTCCCTCCCCCTTGTGGGGGAGGGCTAGGGAGAGGGGTAGCCCAGGAAAAAGTGCTGATTGGTGACGATGCATCGAATGGGTGCGCGACGGAAAGAGTCCCCGTGTAGCACCCCCTCCCTGCCCCTCCCCCACAAGGGGGGAGGGAACGGAGAGAGCTCAGCTCTTGTCCCTACGACGCCTTGCGATGCGGGGCTGACGCGCGCCCCGACCTGCCCTTCAGCTTCTTCAGCAGCGGCCCGAGCAGCGAGCGCTTCGGCTTCTTCACCTCGCCGCGCCCGGCGAGGCGGTTCGCCATGTTCTGGAACAGCTCGGTGGTGCGGTGGCTCTTGGAGACCTCCGCGATCATCTGGCCGTTGTTGGCCGCGGTCGAGAACAGCTTTGAATCGAACGGGATCACCGCGATCGGCTGGCTCTCCATGGTCTTGGCGAATGCCTTGACCTCGATCTCCGCCCGCTTGGGCATGCCGACCTGGTTGATGCAGTAGAGCGGTGGCCGGTCGTTCGGCCGCGCCGCCTTCAACACGTTCAGCATGTTCTTGGTGTTGCGCAGGTTCGCAAGATCGGGCTCGGCCACGATCACGATGTCGTCCGCGTTGACCAGCGCACGCCGCGTCCAACCCGACCATTGGTGGGGAACGTCGAGCACGATGCAGGGCGTCGTCATGCGCAGCGTGTCGAACACCGCATCGAAGGCCTCCGCGCCGAAATCGTAGACGCGGTCAAGGGTGGCAGGCGCAGCAAGCAGGCTGAGACGCTCGGTGCATTTGGAGAGCAGACGCTCCATCAGGGCCGTGTCCGGCCGATCCTGCGACAGCACCGCATTGGCGATGCCCTGCACCGGGTCCTGATTGTAGTCGAGGCCCGCGGTGCCGAAGGCGAGGTCGAGATCGATCACGACGGAATCGAGCGCGAGGTCGCGGGCGATGGTCCAGGCCACATTGTGCGCGACGGTAGAGGCACCGACACCGCCCTTGGCGCCGACCACCGCGATGACGCGGCCGGTGATGATGGTTTCGGACGCCGAGAACAGGCTGCAGATCGAGCGGACGACGTCGAGCGTTTCGACCGGTCCCACCACATAGTCGTTGACGCCGCGGCGGACCAGCTCGCGATAGGGCGCGGTGTCGCTGGGATTGCCGATCACCACCACACGAGTGCCGGGATCGCAGACACCGGCGAGGTCGTCGAGGCCCTCGAGAATGTCGCGCGTGCCGTCGGATTCGATCACGATGACGTTCGGCGTCGGCATCGTTTCATAGACTTCGATGGCCGCAGCGAGGCCGCCGTCCTTGGCGGTGAGATGCGCCTTGGCGAGACGGCGATCCTGCCCGGCCGCGGTCACCGCGGCGAGCGTCTGCTCGGTCTCGCAAAAGGCTTGCACGGAGATGCGAGGAACCGGCGCAATGTGTTCCTCGGGGTGCTGCGGATCGTCCGCTTCTTCGTCGTGGACGCGTGTCATCTGCCTGTATCGCTGAGTTTGGCCTTGTCGGCGTCTGAATTGGTGGTCGCGATCGGCATGCCCTTGCGATAGCGCTCGAAGGCGATGTCACGCCGTGCGTTATAGGCTGGCGTCTCGGACCGCGGCTGCTCGAGGTCGGCTGGATTGTCGATCATTGCCGCGAGGTTGCGCTGGCTGGCGCAGCCCAGATTGAAATAGGGCTGGTTCTCGTTGTAGCCGGGGTCGAGGATGGAGGGGCCGATATCTTCCGGCCACAGCCCGCAGGGGCCGGCGACTGCGGCGATCCGGGAATAGCTCAGGCGGATGGTGGGCAGTAGTCCGGGATCCTCCGGCCGATAGGGATGCTGGACGATGGCACGCGAGGGCACGCCGACGGATGCGAGCACGGAACGGATCTCGTGATAGGTCGCTGCCGCCGCCCGCGAATTCGCGGCGTTGGCGGGGACGTCGACGACCACCGAGCCGGTGCCTTCGCGCACCCAGTCCCGGGCAATGCCGGCGACGTCCGCGTGCTGCGCGGCCGAGAGGCCGCCGCGAGCCTTGCCGACGAAGATCACGATCGACTTCTTGGCTTCCTCGACCGCGATCGGGTGACGCTGGCGATAGTCGGTCGGCACCGTCTGGGTGACGATCTCGCCGGTGGTGTTGCAGGCGCCCAACATGACGGAGAGCCCCGTCAGCGCCAGCGCGACGCTCAACCTGCGACGTCGATCGGCCATGGTCTTCGTCATCGCTTCATCCCTCGTGCCCCGTCTCTCGCCCGTCTCTGCCGCTTGCCCCAAGTCGTCCGTTCGTCATCAGTCGATGATGAAGCCGAAATCACCGGGCGTGCCCGCGATCGGATCGACGCGGCGCGCGATGCCATAGAGGCGGTTCATGCGGCCGAGCAGCGCCGTCTGGGCGTCAGAGGCCGGCGCGAAGCCGTCGTCGGGCCGGGACAGTTCCTTCTGAGCCACCGCGCGCACCACATAGGGCGTCACGATCACCATCAGCTCGGTCTCGTTGTTGACGAAGTCCTGGCTGCGGAACAGCGCACCGATGATCGGCACCTGGTCGACGCCAGGCAGGCCGTTGATCGCCTGTTTGGTCTGCTGCTGGATCAGGCCGGCCATCGCCATCGAACCGCCCGAGGGAATTTCCAGCGTCGTTTCGGCGCGGCGGGTCTGGATCGAGGGGATGGTGATCGAGTTGTTCGAGCTCGAGGACAGCGCCTGGGTCACCGTGATGGCGCTCTGGTTCGATAGCTCCGACACCTCGGTCATCACGCGCAGGCTGATCCGGCCCTCGCTCAGTACGACGGGGGTAAAGTTCAGGGAGATGCCGAACTTCTTGTAGGTGATCTGGGTGGTACAAACGTGGGTGACGGGATCGCAGGCGTAGCCCGACGGAATGGGGAATTCGCCGCCGGCGATGAAGGTGGCGGATTCGCCGGAGATCGCGGTCAGGCTCGGCTCGGCGAGCGTGCGCATGACACCGGCGCTTTCCATCGCGCGCATCGTGGCGCTGACGGTCGCGAAGCCCTTGGTGATGCCGGCCACACCTAATCCGTTGTTGCTGACGATCGGTCCGCCGCTGACCGAGAACGGGTTGGAATTGTTGAAGTTCACCACCGCGGTGCCGGCGTTCAGGCTGGCGCTGAGATCGACGCCCAGCTGCTTGACGATATCGCGGCGTACTTCGCCGACGACGACCTTGAGCATCACCTGGTCGCGGCCGCGCACGACGATGTTGTTGACCACCTTCTCGGAGCCGCCGACCAGTTTGGCCGCGACGTCGCCGGCCTGCTGGGCCTCGACCGGGCTCGACACCGAGCCGGTCAGCATCACGCTGTCGCCGACGCCTTCGATTTGCACGCCCGGCAGCGCCTGACGCAGCGCCGTGCGCATGCCGTTGAGATCGCGCTTCACCGCGATGTCGTAGGCGGCCACCTGCTGGCCGTCGGCAGCGAAGAACACGACGTTGGTCTGGCCGACCTGTCCGCCGATGATATAGGCGCGTTGGGCCGAGCGGATCACGGCATTGGCGATCTTGGGATCGGCGACCAGCACATCCTTGACGTCGCGCGGCAGGTCGATGACGGCGGACTTGCCGACGCCGAGCGACAGGAAGCGCGTCTTCGCCGGCACGATCGTCCCGACCGGCGACACATCGAGATCCGCTGCCTGCATCGGCGCCTGGTCGCCGACCGGCGCATCTGCAGCGCTGACGACATCGGGGGCTGCGAGGAGCCCCAGGATCAGCATCGTCCCCGTCCAGAACGAGCGCGCGCGATTCCCCCGAATGCGCATGCCCGTCCGATCATCCCCGTAGTTCATCATGTCCCCATCACTTCTGTGACGTCAGTTGCCGCGCCTGTACGCCGTAGCGGATCACGTTGATCCCGGCGGACCGCTTGCTCGCCTGGTCCTCGGGCGTACTGTCGACCGAGTTGGCATCGACGATGCTGCGCAGCGCGAGTGTCAGCGTGCCGCCCTGGCGCGCTGCCGATAGCGCGGCGACCTGGTCGGGTTTGAGCTCGAGCGTGACGGTCCTGCCGACGACGGCGTTCTGGCCGTCCTTTTCCTTCGGCGCCTGGTCGATCGCGAGCACGCGGATATTGGTCAGGATCGCTTCGGACAGGATGAGGTCGTTACCGCCGGCCCCGTCAGGATTCTTCAAGCGGCGGGTCAGCACGATGTCGACGCGGTCATTCGGCAGGATGAAGCCGCCGGCGGCAGTCTCGGCTGAAATCTCGGTGGAGACCGCGCGCATGCCCGACGGCAGGATCGCGGCCATGAAGCCGGAGCCGTCGGCCTTGACCAGCTTCTGCTCGCGGATCGGCTCGCCCTGCATCAACGGCACGCGTGCGATCGAGCCTGCGATCTGGATTTGCGCCTCGGGCCTGTTGTCGCGGCGGATGAAGGCGCTGCTCGCGGTCGCCGCCGGCCAGACCTGCCATTGCAGGTCCTCGGGCTTCACGGCCTGACCGAGCTGGATGTCGTTCTTGGCGACCAGGACCTCGACCGTCGGCAGCTTTTCGGCGACAGGAAGAACGGGCGCGGGCTTGTTGTCATAGCCGCTCGCCAGATACGCAGCGACGCCGCCGGCGCCCAGTGCGATGACGAGAACGACAATGCGTGCGGTGTTCATACGCTTCTACTCTTACGCGGGGCACTCGAACCGCACCTGGCGGGTTCCCCGTGTCGATGAGTAGGCAGTAAAAGTATAAGCGGTGTTGCGAGGCCGAATGTGATCGACGGCCGCGCTGTGGTCTTTCGGCAGATGGTGAACGTCGCGTTAGCCGGTCGGCCACTGGCCCCGTAGTTTCACGCAGTCGCGGCCCATGCATTCGAACGATGCGCCGCCGCGTCGTGGTGAATGGGTGGTTAGTGATGGGTGGGGTGATGCTTGGTGCCGGCATGCAGTGAGATGGAAACAACGCGCCACATCACCGCTGTCGTCCTGGCGAAAGCCAGGACCCATTACCACCGCGATGAGTTGTTAAGGAGGTGATCGCTTCGATGTTCGTCAAACTGGCAGCCGGGGTAATGGGTCCTGGCTTTCGCCAGGACGACATTGAGGCTACAAGCCGATGCCTACCTCGCCCGCTTCTGCTCGATCACGTCCCAGAGCTTTGCGGCAACGTCGGGTCCGCCGAGCCGCGCGATGGCGCGGATGCCGGTCGGCGAGGTCACGTTGATCTCGGTGAGATTGCCGTTGATGACGTCGATGCCGACGAACAACAGCCCGCGCTCGCGCAGCGCCGGGCCCACGGTGGCGCAGATCTCGCGCTCGCGCGGCGTAAGCTCGGTCTCCTGCGCTGCGCCGCCGCGCACCATGTTGGAGCGGAGGTCGTCGGCGGCCGGCACGCGATTCACCGCGCCGGCGAACTCGCCGTTGATCAGGATGATGCGCTTGTCGCCGTGCTTGACCTCGGGGATGAACTGCTGGATCACCCAGGCTTCCTTGAAGGTCACCGAGAACATGTCGAACAGCGAGCCGAAATTCATGTCCTGCGGCATCACGCGGAACACCGCCGCGCCGCCATGGCCGTGCAAGGGCTTCATCACGACGGCGCCATGCTTGTCGCGAAACGCGTTGATCTCGTCGAGGTCGCGCGAGATCAGCGTCGGCGGCATCAGCTGCGGGAAGTTCATCACGAACAGCTTTTCCGGCGCGTTGCGCACCGAGGCGGGGTCGTTGACGACGAGCGTCTTCGGATGGATGCGTTCGAGAAGGTGCGTCGAGGTGATATAGGCGAGGTCGAACGGCGGATCCTGGCGGAGCAGCACCACGTCGAAGCCGTTGAGCGCCTCGCGCCTGGGTTCGCCCAGGGTGAAATGATTGCCGGGCTCGTCGCGCACGGTGAGGAGCTGAACCGGAGCGACGATCTCCTCGCCGACCATCGAGAGCTTGTCGGGCGTGTAATAGGACAGGCCGTGGCCGCGCTTCTGCGCCTCCAGGAGCAGCGCAAAGGTGGAATCGCCCTTGATGTTGATGCGGGCGATGGGGTCCATCTGGACGGCGACGTTCAGTTTCATGGTCTGCCTTTCAGGTCGAGGCGTCGAATGCCGCCAACACATGGCGTGGAAGTGACCGCGGCGCAATCAGCATGGCATCGAATCGCATTTCAAATTCCGCATGCTCGGGATGCGCGACGAGCCAGCCTTGCGCGGCATCGATGATGCGCTGCTGCTGGCGCGGCGTCACCGCGAAGGCGGCGTCGTCCAGCGTCGCGCGCGCCTTGACCTCGACGAAGGCGATCAAATTGCGGCGGCGCGCCACGATGTCGATCTCGCCATGCGGCGTGCGGTAGCGTTTGGCGAGGATGCGATAGCCCTTGGCCATGAGATAGGCCGCGGCGCGGCTTTCCGCGGAGATGCCGGTGCGAAACGCGGCGACGCGCTCGGGCGAGGCGATTTTCGGTTCCGTCGGGACCTCAGCCTTCGCCATCGCCGCCCCGCAACTCCTTGGCAAGCTCGAGCGCGCGGGCATAGACATCGCGGCGCGGCCGGCCCGAGAGCGCGACCGCATGCGCCACCGCATCCTTGACGCTGTTCGCGGCGAGCTGCTCGCGCAGGACACCGTCGAGCGCATCCGATGTCAGCATCTCGGCATCCGCCGCAGGCGGAGCGATCACCAGCACGAATTCTCCGCGCGTCTCCAGCGTGTCGGCGCCGCGCGCGAGCTCACGCAACGTGGCGCGCGAAATCTGCTCGTGCAGTTTCGTCAGCTCGCGGCAGATCGCGGCTTCGCGGCTCCCCATGATCTCGGCAAGCTCGGCGAGCGTGTCCTGCACGCGGTTGCCGGAATCGAACATCACCAGCGTCGCATCGATGCGCGCAAGCTCAGTCAGGCGAGATCGTCGCGCCGCCGATTTGGCCGGCAAAAACCCTTCGAAAAAGAAGCGGTCGGTCGGCAGCGCGGCGACCGACAGCGCCGCCAGCACCGAGGACGGACCGGGGAGCGCGTAGACCGCGTGGCCGGCGGCGCAGACCTCGCGCACCAGCTTGTAGCCGGGGTCCGAGATCAGCGGCGTGCCGGCATCCGACACCAGCGCGATCGAGCCGCCCTGCGACAGCCGTTCCAGGATCTTCGGACGGGCCGCTTCCGCATTGTGCTCGTGATATTGCTTGAGCTGCGCGGAGATGTCGTAGCGCTCGGTCAGACGCCGCGTGATGCGGGTGTCCTCGCAGGCGATGACATCGACCCCGGCGAGGGTCTGCAGCGCCCGCAGCGTGATGTCGCCGAGATTGCCGATGGGGGTCGCGACCAGGTGCAGGCCCGACGCGGCCTTCGGCGCGACAAGCCGATGGGCGTCGATGGAGAAACCGCGCGAGGCGGGCTCCGTGATCTCGGGTGTATTTATCGGGGACGGCTTTGCGCGCATAATCAAACGAACTTAGGCATGATCCCCGGAGCTGGGAACCGGTCCCCGAAAAAAGATCGTGCCTGGGCAAGGGGCGACAAGGGGCGAGGAAGGACTGGAATGTGATCCATTCGGCATCACATACAGCAGGGAATGAAGCGTCAGCGCCATATTCGTGGCGGAAACGCCGCCTTGATGCTGGGTGACGGACGGCGGACAGCTAGCCAGAACTTGAGAGGAAGCCGCGTTAAGCGGGCATTATCCTTTTGTTTGAGTTAACTATTTGCCGACAATATGCCTGAATCCATGGCCGGTGTCGTGGAAAGAATGTCGTGACCGGCTGGCGACGGTCGGTCGGAAGAGAAACTGTCATGACGGGCCCACGTGATCCCAGATCCTCCTTTTCGGAGGAGTCTCCCGTTCAGGGGCCCCTGATGTCAGGGGCGACCCGGCGAAGCGCGCTCGGTCTGTTGCTCGGCGCGCCGCTGCTGTCGGCCTGCGCCGGCGTGCAGCAGAGCCTGAGCCAGTTCTCCAATCCGTTCAGCAGCTCCTCCCCGCCTCCGGCCCAGCCGGCCGGCCCGCCGCAACAGGCGACGACCGCCGGCACCGGCGGGGTGAAGGTTGCCGTGATCCTGCCGCTCTCGGCATCCGGCAATGCCGGCCTCGCCGCGCAGTCGATGCGCAACGCCGCCGAGATGGCGCTGGCCGAGTTCCAGAATCCCAACATCCAGCTCCTGATCAAGGACGACAATGGCAGCCCGCAGGGCGCGCAGGCCAGTGCGCAGCAGGCGGTGGACGAGGGCGCCGAGATCATCCTGGGGCCGCTGTTCGCGCAATCGGTGCCTGCGGTGGCGCAGATCGCGCGCACGCGCGGGATCCCGGTGATGGCGTTCTCGACCGATTCCAGCATTGCCGGCCGCGGTGTCTATCTGCTGAGCTTCCTGCCAGAGTCCGACGTCAACCGCATCGTCGAATATTCCGCCAGCATCGGAAAGCGCTCCGTCGCTGTGCTCGTGCCCGACAATGCTTATGGCAACGTGGTCGAGGCCGCGGTGAAGGCGGCGGTGCCGCGCCGCGGCGGGCGCATCGTCGCGTTCGAGAAATACGGCGCCGATCGCGCCACGCCGGCCCGGACCGTGGCGCAGCAGCTCGGCAGCGCCGATGCGCTGTTCATCGCCGATGATGGCGATGCCGTCGTCGCGGTCGCCGATGCGATGAGCGCGGCGGGGGCGAATCTGCGCAATATCCAGCTGCTCGGTACCGGCCTGTGGGACAGCCCGCGCGTCTATGCCAGCTCCAGCTTGCAAGGCGGCCTCTACGCCGCGCCGGACCCGGCCGGCTTCCGCGCCTTCTCCGGCCACTATCGCACCAAATATGGCGCGGAGCCCGTGCGCACCGCGACGCTCGCCTATGACGCCGTCGCCCTGGTCGCCGCGCTGGCGCGCACGCAAGGCACGACGCGCTTCTCATCCGACGTGCTCACCAATCCGTCCGGCTTTGCCGGCATTGACGGCCTGTTCCGCTTCCGCGCCGACGGCACCAACGAGCGCGGCCTCGCGGTGATGAAGGTCACGACGGGCGGCGGCGTGGCCGTGGCGGGCTCGCCGAAGAGTTTTGGGGCGTAGTTCAAGATGACGGTGCCGTAGGGTGGGCAAAGGCGCGCTTTGCGCGCCGTGCCCACCATCTTTCTGCACATGTGGTAAAAATGGTGGGCACGCTTCGCTTTGCCCACCCTACGACAGCTCGCTACGCCGCCAGATCCGCGACCACCGCGTCCAGCACCGGAAAACCGCTGCTGGTCACGCGCAGCCGTCCCGTTGCATCCACCGTGATCGCGCCTTCTTCGCGCAGCAGCGTGATGCGCTTGGGATCGAGCGAGCGGCCTGACAGCGCGCGGTAGCGCTCGGGGTCGATGCCCTCGACGAGGCGCAACCCCATCAGCAAAAATTCGTCGGCGCGCTCTTCGCTGTTGAGGAGATCGTCGGTGACGACGCCGTGCCCGTTGGTCTCGACCCGCATCACCCAGGCTTCGGGACGCTTCTCGGTAGCGGTCGCGTGCCTGATGCCGTCGATGTCGAGCCGGCCATGGGCACCGGGGCCGATGCCGGCATATTCCTCGCCGCGCCAGTAGACCAGATTGTGCCGGCACTCGGCGCCCCGCCGCGCGTGATTTGAAATCTCGTAGGCGGGCAGGCCGAGCTTGTCGCAGGTCTCCTGCGTGACGTCGTAGAGCGCGCGTGCGACCGCTTCATCCGGCGTCTTCAGCTTGCCGGCTTGATGCAAGCCGAAGAACGGCGTGCCTTCTTCGATCGTCAATTGATAGAGCGACAGATGCTCGGCCGCCTCGTCGATCGCGAGACGCAATTCATCGGCCCACATCGCCGGCGTCTGGTCGGGACGGGCGTAGATCAGGTCGAACGAATAACGATCGAACGAGCGGCGCGCGATGGCGACGGCATCGAGGGCCTCGCGCGCGCTGTGCATGCGGCCGAGCGCTTTCAGCGAGGCATCGTCGAGCGCCTGCACGCCGAGCGAGACGCGATTGACGCCGGCGGCGCGATAACCGGCGAAGCGCGTGGCCTCGACGCTGGTCGGGTTTGCCTCCAGCGTGACTTCAACGTCTTTCGCCACGGTCCAGTGCTTGCCGATGGCGTCGAGCACAGCGCCCACGGTTGCAGGCTGCATGAGCGAGGGCGTGCCGCCGCCGAGAAAGATCGAGGTGACTTCGCGGCCGGGCGCGCGCTCGGCGGTCGTCGCGATCTCACGCGCGAATGCTGACGCAAAACGCGCTTCGTCGATCGCGGCGTGACGGACATGGCTGTTGAAGTCGCAATAGGGGCACTTCGACAGGCAGAACGGCCAGTGCACGTAGACGCCGAAGGCTTCCTTAGCGCGGCTCAAGGCAGATCTCCGCCAGTTTCACGAAGGCGCGGGCACGGTGCGACAGGCCGAGACCGAGCGGCGGCAGGCCGTGCTTTTCGATGCTTTCCATTTCGCCGAAGGTGCGGCTGTGGCCGTCGGGCAAAAATATCGGGTCGTAGCCAAAGCCGGCGGTGCCGCGCGGCGGCCACACCAGCGTGCCGTCGACGCGCGCCTCGACCTGTTCGAGATGATCGTCGGGCCATGCAACGCACAGCGCGGAAACGAAATGGGCCTTGCGCTTGGCGGGCGTGGTCGCGCCGCGCTCCTGCAACAGCCGTTCGATCTGCGCCATCGCCGCGGCAAAATCCTTGTTCGGCCCGGCCCAGCGCGCCGAGTAGATGCCGGGCGCGCCGTCGAGCGCGTCGACCACGATGCCGGAATCATCGGCGAAAGACGGCAGCTTGGTCGCCTGCGCTGCCGCGATCGCCTTGATCGCGGCGTTGCTGCGGAAATCGTTTCCGGTCTCTTCCGGCTCCGGAAGATCTAATTCGCCGGCCGACACCGCCTCGATGCCGTAAGGCGCAAGCAGCTCCTTCATCTCGGCGAGCTTGCCGGGATTATGGGTCGCGATGACCAGCTTTCCGGTGATTCGGCGATGCATCGGCCTATTGACTACGCTACCGCCAGTTTCTGCAAGTCCACGAGACGCGCGACGCCCTTGCGCGCAAGCGCCATCAACGCCAGGAACTCGGCTTCCGTGAACGGCTCGCGTTCCGCGGTGCCCTGGACTTCGATGATGCGGCCATCGCCCGTCATGACGAAATTGGCGTCGGTATCGGCTTCGGAGTCCTCGGCATAGTCGAGGTCGAGCACGGGCGTGCCCTTGTAGATGCCGCAGGAGATCGCGGCGACGTTGTCGCGCAACACATTGGCCTTGACCATGTTGCGCGCCTTCATCCAGCTGACGCAATCGGCGAGCGCGACCCAGGCACCGGTGATCGAGGCCGTGCGGGTGCCGCCGTCGGCCTGGAGGACGTCGCAATCGACCGTGATCTGGCGCTCACCGAGTGCTTCGAGATTGATGATGGTGCGAAGCGAGCGGCCGATCAGGCGCTGAATTTCGACGGTGCGGCCGCTCTGCTTTCCAGCGGAGGCCTCGCGGCGGGTGCGTTCCGAGGTCGCGCGCGGCAGCATGCCGTATTCGGCGGTGACCCAGCCGCGGCCCTGGCCCTTGAGCCATGGCGGCAGGCGGTCTTCCAGCGTGGCGGTGACCAGCACATGGGTGTCGCCGAATTTCACCAGGCACGAGCCTTCCGCATATTTGACCACGCCGCGCTCCAGCGTCACGGGGCGCAATTCGTCGGGCGCACGGCGGCTTGGCCGCATGGGAAATCCTCCAAAACTCTCGGAAAAGGGCTGTTGGCGGTGCTTGTAGGTTGGGTGAGGGTGGGCGGCAAGGGGGAAGATCGAGGCCTTATTCACCCCCGATTTTCAATCCGCGAACGCCACGCTTGTCAGACGCGCCCGGGATAGACAAATTACCTGTATCTTAGAGGAGTTACGGTCTGTGGCCCATCACGATCCGATCCATCTGATCGCGCCGCGCGCGGGCCTCGCCCAGCTCAACGAGCGTTCCCGCGACATCTTTCGTCAAATCGTCGAAAGCTACCTCGCGACCGGCGAGCCGGTGGGCTCACGCAATATTTCGCGCCTGATCGCCATGCCGCTGTCGCCCGCGTCGGTCCGCAACGTCATGGCCGACCTGGAACAGCTCGGCCTGATCTACGCCCCGCACACCTCCGCCGGCCGGTTGCCGACGGAACTCGGCCTGCGGTTCTTCGTCGATGCCCTGATGCAGGTCGGCGATCTCAATGACAGCGAACGGCAGGCGATTCAGAGCCAGTTGACCTCCGTCGGCCACGCGCAATCGGTGGAGGCTGCGCTCGAAGAGGCATTGACGCGGCTCTCCGGCCTGACCCGCGCAGCCGCCGTCGTGCTGACGCCGAAATCCAATGCGCGGCTGAAACATATCGAATTCGTCCGCTTGGAACCGGAAAAGGCATTGGTGATCCTGGTCGGCGAGGACGGGCAGGTCGAAAACCGCGTGTTGACGCTGCCACCGGGGGTTCCATCCTCGGCGTTGACCGAAGCCGGGAACTTCCTCAATGCCCGTATCCGGGGCCGGACCCTGGCCGAGGCCCGGCTGGAGCTCGAAACCGCGCTCGGAGAGGCGCGCACCGAGCTCGATCAGCTGACGCACAAGGTGATCTCGGCCGGCATCGCCAGCTGGTCCGGCGGCGAGAACGAGGACCGCCAGCTCATCGTCCGCGGCCACGCCAATCTGCTCGAGGATTTGCATGCGCTGGAGGATCTCGAGCGCGTTCGCCTGCTGTTCGACGATCTCGAGACCAAGCGCGGCGTGATCGACCTGCTCGGCCGGGCCGAGACTGCGGAAGGCGTGCGGATCTTCATCGGCAGTGAGAACAAGCTGTTCTCGCTGTCGGGCTCGTCCACCATCATCTCGCCCTATCGGGACGCTGCCGGCCATATCGTCGGCGTTTTGGGCGTAATCGGGCCGACGCGGCTGAATTATGCCCGTGTGATCCCGACCGTGGACTATGCTGCCCGCATCGTCAGCCGGCTCCTGGGGGGCTGACCGGCGTCTCTCCCGATCACGGGCGCTTGATTTTCGGCGCCCGAAGCACGATATGCGGGCCAGAACCCCCCTGAGACGAATGCGAAAAGAGAGCCGATGACCGATCGAGACCGGCAACCCGAAGACACGAGTGCTGCGGCCGGCGAGCCCGTGGTGTCAAAACCCTACATCATGCCCGACGATCCCGAGCCCGGCTCGGTCGAGCTCCTGCAGAAGGAAGTCGCCGAGGCGCGCGACCGCATGCTGCGGACGCTGGCCGAGATGGAGAATCTGCGCAAGCGCACCGCCAAGGAGGTCGCTGACTCCAAGCTCTACGGCGTCACGGGCTTTGCCCGCGACGTGCTCGACATCGCCGACAACCTCCAGCGCGCGCTCGATGCCGTTCCGGCCGAAGCCCGTGCGGCGGCCGATGCAGGCCTCGCCTCGCTGATCGAGGGCGTCGAACTGACCGAGCGCTCGCTACTGAGCGCGCTGGAAAAACACGGCGTGAAGAAGTTCGATCCCTTGGGCCAGAAGTTCGACCCGAACTTCCAGCAGGCGATGTTCGAGGTGCCCGATGCGTCGGTACCCGCGGGCACCGTCGTGCAGGTCATGCAGGCCGGCTACACCATCGGCGAGCGCGTGCTGCGTCCCGCCTTGGTCGGTGTCGCCAAGGGCGGCGCCAAGGCCGCGCCCGCCAACAGCAACGAGCCGAACGGCGCTGCGAACTGATCGATCCTCATGGTGAGGAGGCGCGTCAGCGCCGTCTCGAACCATGCAGGCCGAGCTGCTGCAGCGGGGGCCTTCATCCTTCGAGACGCGCCAAGAAGCGCGCTCCTCAGGATGAGGGTCTGGCAGTTCGGTTGCGTCTCTTACGCGCTCGCGGCGATATCTGCGGACTGAATCCGCTTCACGCCGGCCTTGGCCATGTCGGCCCAGGCTTTTGCGAGCGAACCCTGATTGTCGATGCCGCGGCAGGCGTCTTCCACCACATAGACCTCGAAGCCCGCCTTGCGCGCGTCGAGCGCGGTCCAGGCCACGCAGAAATCCGTCGCCAGCCCCACGACGAAGACGCGCTTGATCTTTCGCGCCTTCAGATAACCGGCGAGACCCGTCGAGGTTTTGCCGTCGGCTTCGAGGAAGGCCGAATAGCTGTCGACGTCCTTGTGAAAACCCTTGCGGATGATGAGCTCGGCGTGCGGGATCGCAAGGTCTTTCGACAGCGCGGCGCCGTCGGTGCCCTGCACGCAATGGTCGGGCCACAGCACCTGCTTGCCGTAGGGAAGATCGACGGTCTCGAACGGCTTCTTCCCGGCGTGGACTGACGCAAAGGAAACATGGCCTTGCGTGTGCCAGTCCTGCGTCATCACCACGTTCGAAAACGCTTTCGAGATCTTGTTGATGACGGGCACCACCTGCTCGCCTTCCTTCACGGCAAGGCTGCCGCCGGGAAGGAAGCAATTCTGCACGTCGATCACGAGCAGCGCGGATGCATCGTCCGGCTTGATCGATGCCGCTGCCAGAATTGCGGTTGGCGCGAGCGCCACGAGCGCGCTCGTCCCGAGCGCTGCCAAGACTTGTCGCCGATCCAGCATCATTCGCCTCCCTCCAGGATGAACTCAACGGAAGGGGAGCCTAGTTCCGTTCGTATACGAACAGAAGCCCGAAAATGCAGCCGGCTTTGGTGAGTCGTTGGGCTTGAGCCGCGGGTTCGGTGCACCTCGCCCGCTTGCGAGGGCTTTGCGTAAATCGCGAATCTGCGATTCTCTAAGAGACATCTGAAGAGGATCTGGGGATGGCA
>NZ_JBVVPQ010000008.1:0-137798 GCF_055811695.1 Bradyrhizobium sp. MI1.3
CGCGAGTCCGACTGCGAGTCGAATGCGCGGAGGCAACCCCTCATCCGGCGCTTCGCGCCACCTTCTCCAACAAGGGGCGAGGGTGCAGCGTCAGTGCCGCGCCGCGTTCAAATCAACGTCGCCGACTTCTCCGCCAGCCTGAACCGCAGCGTGAACTGCGCGCCGCCGCGCGGAAGATTCTCCACCGCAACCGTCGCCGCGTGATCATCCGCCACCGCGCGCACGATCGAGAGCCCGAGGCCGGCGCCGTCGCTGCGCTGGCGGTCGGCGCGCCAGAAGCGCTGGAAGATCAATTCGCGCTCGGATTCCGCAATTCCCGGTCCGCGGTCGCGCACGTGAACCGCACCGTCCTCGCTCACCTCGACATCGACCGACGTGTCCTTTGCCGTGAACTTGATGGCGTTTTCTGCAAGGTTGAAGATCGCGCGCTGGAGCATCACGGAATTGCCGTGGATCAGCACCGGCGCCTCCGTACCCTTCAGCGCGATATCCTTGTGCTGCGCGATCGCGAGCGGCGCGATCGAACCGACCACCTCGGCGCAGACCGCGCGCAAATCCGCGGTCTCGCCGGGATCGAGCACCAGCGTGTCGAGTTCGGCGATCTCCAGCAATTGCGCGACGATGCGGCTCATGCCCTCGATATCGGCATGCAACGCCTGGCGTGCAGCGCCGTCGCCGAGCGTCTCGATCCGCGTGCGCAGGATCGCGAGCGGCGTGCGCAGTTGGTGCGCGGCGTCGGCGGTGAACTGCCGCTGCACCCGAAAGCCGTCCTCGAGGCGGTCGAGCGCCTGGTTGACGGCGGTGACGAGCGGCATGATCTCGCGCGGGATCTGCTCCGTCGGCAGGCGGATGTCGGTGCGCGCCGGGCCGATATTGCTCGCCTCCTCGGAGGCCTTCCACAGCGGCGCGACGGCGCGGCGAAAGATGATGATGTCGATGGCGAGCAGGACCAGCAGGATCGGAATCGTGATCCACCCGACCCGCCGGAAGAAGTTCGAGACAATGTCATCGATGATGACGTCGCGGTGCGCGAGGTCCTCCGCGACGCGAATGCGCATCACCTTGCCGTCGATGATGCGAGTGACGCCGGCGCCGGAAATCGTTTCGGAGAGCGGCGGAGGCGCGGCCGTGGCAGTGCCGGTCTTGCGCCGCGACGAGAACAGCAGATTCCCCTCGGCATCGCGAATGTCGTACTGGTAGCGGCCATAGGCTTCCGAATAAAGGCCCTTGAGACTGTCCGGCAGGTTGAACGTCAACAGCCCGTCGGGCTGGGCGACGATGCGCTCGGCCAACACCTCGGCCTGCGCGCGCATGGCATCGCGATGCAACTGGTCGATCTCGGAATTGAGCAGCCAGAACAGCACCAGCGGCAGGAAGATCGCGACCACCGCGACCGCCACGATGTGCAGGAACACGATGCGCCAGATTAGCGATTTGAACGTTGGCGACCTCGCATGGATTCCGGCGCGGAATCCGGCGTGAGATCCGATCCGGGCCACGCTATTTCTCCTCGGCCATAAGATAGCCGACGCCACGGATGGTGTGGATCACGACCTTGGCGCCGTGCTCGGCGAGCTGCTTGCGCAACCGCGAGACGTAGACCTCGACCGCATTGGAGGCGACTTCGCCGTCGAGACCGAAGATGTGGTCCTCGACGTTCTTCTTCGGCACCACCCTGCCCTGCCGGCGCAGCAGGATCTCAAGCACCGAGGTCTCGCGCGCGGAGATGATGCGCGGCTGGTCGTCGACGAAGATCTGACGGCTTTCGGTGTCATAGACGAGGTTGGCGAGGCGCAGCGAGCGGCCGAGCAACTGGCCCGGACGGCGCAGGATCGCCTCCAGCCGCGCCACCAGTTCCTCCATCGCGAACGGTTTGGCGAGATAGTCGTCGGCGCCGCTGCGCAGGCCGCTGACGCGGTCCTGCAAACCGCCGCGCGCGGTCAGCACCAGCACCGGCAAGGGCTCCATCTGCCGGCGCAGCTCGCGCAGCACCGACAGGCCATCGCCGTCGGGTAGTCCGAGGTCCAGGATCATCGCGGCATAGCTGACACTGCTCACGGCTTCGCGCGCCTCGGCGGCGCTGCCGACGATGTCGCTCTCATAGCCGGCCGCCGACAGCCCGCCGGCAACGAGCCGTGACAGCTCGGCATTGTCCTCGACGATCAGAAGGCGCATCGCATTTTCCCGCGGGATGTTCCGGTACACCGCACGGCTCGCGCCGCATGTTGGCTGTCTTCCACCATCCGGGACATCTCGGCCAGCGAAAAAGCACTTCCCGGCGGGGCGCCGCTCCCTTCCGTCAGGTTCCTGTAAGCCAATCAGGGCACCTGCGGATGAGGTCGCGGATGGCGCGGACGTTTGCCCCCTTGGGCCCCGTCGCCGGCGCCGCATCGATCCTGCCAAGGAACGAACACCCCGGCGAACCGTTTAACTCAGCTGCAACATTTCTCATTTGATGGGGCGTCGTGCAGACCACCTAGGTAATGCACATGCGCCTTGCACGACGAACACGTTCCAGCTCCCTTCTATCCGATTGCCTGGCCGCCATCACGCGACATCCGGGCGCCGCCGCGTTTGCTGCCGCAGGTACCTTCATCGCGGCTAGCGCAATCATAAACCGGCGGCTCGCGAACAAAGCGCAACGCGATAATCCTCCGCAGGGTCGGTTCATCGATATCGATGGCGTTCGCCTGCACTATTTGGAACGCGGCAGGGGCAAGCCGCTGGTTTTGTTTCACGGCAATGGCAGCCTGGTCCAGGATTTCGACGCGAGTGGATTGATCGATCTCGCAGCCGAAAACTACAGGGTCATCGTGTTCGATCGTCCCGGATTTGGGCATAGCTCGCGGCCGAGGCACGTCGTCTGGACCCCGGATGCCCAGGCGGACCTGTTCAAGAAGGCGCTCGATCAGCTCGGCGTCTCTCAAGCGATTGTCCTTGGCCATTCGTGGGGCGCGTCGGTTGCGGTTGCGCTGGCGACAAGACATCCTTCGGTCGTGCAGGCTCTCGTGCTGGCCTCGGGCTATTATTTCCCGACGCCCCGCTCGGACAGCGCCGCGTCAGTGCTGTCCGCCCTACCGGTGCTCGGGGACCTCATCAGCTCCACGATTTCGCCGCTAGCCGGTCGGATGATGTGGCCCGCGACGTTGCGCAAGTTGTTTGGGCCCCGGCCGGTCCCGAACAAGTTCACGGGCTTTCCGAAAGAAATGGCGCTCCGCCCATCACAGATGCGGGCCACAGCCGCTGAAGCGACGATGTTGATCCCCGCCGCATTCTCAGGTTCGAAGACTTATGCAGAACTCAAGATGCCCACGATCATTATCGCGGGCCAGGGCGATCGTATGATCGATATCAAGCAGTCGGTCAGGCTGCATGGCGAGATCAAGCAGAGCAAATTGCGCCGGATCGACGGCGCGGGACACATGATTCATCATTCCGCAACCGCGGACGTGATGGCGGCGATCGACGAAGCTGCTGCCGAGGCCGTGTTGATTCATGGAAGGGAAGACTCAGGCGTTTCGCGAAGCAACGCGTAATCGCTCACCAACAACGCCGCTGATGGCCGCCGGCGAACCTCATGGGTCGTTCGCGGAGGATCGCTTCTGAGCCAACTCGGGCGCGGGACCAGGCTTCAACCCGCCCTTTCGATAGAACCGAGACCTTTTCGCCCGGGTATGGTATCTGTCGATCACCGGTCGGCAGGGGGACCGATTTGGCCGGATATGCAGGAAAGCAAAGCGCAATGTGTGCTAGCCAGGTGACGATGCCGTTGTGGCACGAAAGGCACCTCCGGGCTGCCACTCGCGCGGCCGGTGTCGCTCTATGGTCGTGGAACGTTGATACCGACGCCATCACCATGGATGAACCCGCGTACGACCTTTGGGAGGTGCCCAAGGGCGAGCAGAAAATTACGTTCGAGATACTGTCCAAAAACATCCACCCCGCCGATCTCGAGAGGGTGAGATCGGCATTTGCCGCTACTCGCGCAGTCGTCGGCTCCTACGAAATAGATTTTCGTATTCTAACCGGAAGCGATATCCGTTGGATCTCCGCTCGGGGCCAAGGCGACGACGCCGACATCGCGGATCGAACCATGTTCGGTATTTTCCTGGATGTAACCCAACGCAAGCAAGCTGAGGAAGCCAACGAGCTGCTGGCGGGCGAGATGAGTCACCGGCTGAAAAACCTTCTCACCATCGCAACGGCGCTGACTCAAATGAGCTCACGCTCGGCAACATCAAAAGAAGATATGGCCCATGAGCTGACCAGCCGCCTGATCGCTCTTGGACGTGCTCAGGACCTTGTTCGCCCGGTACCAGGACGAAATCGAGAGGGGACGCTTCTTGGAGACCTCATCTCTGTTCTGCTTGCTCCGTACGATGAAAAGGGAGCCAGCGTTCGTATTCGCGTCTCGGTCCCCAAGATGAACGTGGGAGAGACTTCCAGCACAGCGCTCGCCTTGGTAATGCATGAACTGGCAACCAACTCTGCGAAATACGGTGCGCTGTCGCTTTCAAGTGGTACCCTGGACGTGTCGTGCAACGCCCACGAGGACGAGGTCGTGGTCAAGTGGACGGAACGGGGCGGTCCTCCCGTTGTCGCTCCAACAAAGCTCGAAGGCTTTGGAAGCAAGTTGGTGCACCGAAGTATGGCCGCCCAGCTTGGCGGGGCTATAACTTTTGACTGGTCGGATGAGGGTGTGGTGGTCATCCTGCGCATGAGCAAAGACCGTCTTGCGAATTGATGTTCAGCTGATTTCCCGCGCACAGTCCTGTCATCCGTCTGCGATTGGCCCCATGTCCCGTTGACGAGGCTACGACCCGGCAGCTAAATTGGGCGCGTCGGAAAAGGCAGACTTGGTCTGGTAAGCCCAAGTCCTTTCGGTGACGAAAGCTCTGGTCTTTGACCTCATGGCTGAGATCCCCACGACGAACACGGTCGCTGTTCAGGCGATCACACGTTCGTCCGTGAGGTCCTCAGCTCTGGGAAACGCTCCGGTCGAACATCGACAGTCGATCATCGACAACGGAGCATTTTATGCAGTCCCCCGACACCATCCCCTATGACGTCATCATCGCCGGCGCCGGTCCCGTCGGCCTCTTTCTCGCTTGCGAGCTGCGGCTTGCCGGCTGTTCGGTGCTGGTGCTGGAGAAGGCGCAAGACCAGCACTCGCCGCTGAAGAGCCTCCCGTTTGGCTTGCGCGGCCTGTCGGTGCCGACCATCGAGAGCTTCGATCGCCGTGGCTTGCTGGATAGCTTGAAAGCTCGCGCGACGAGCCGCGACACTCCGGCGGCTGCGCACTGGATGCAGCAGCAGCGTCGCCCCGGCGGTCATTTTGCCGGCATCCAATTCTTCCATGATCAGATCGACGCTGCGCAATGGCCGTACCGCCTGCCCGGCCCGATCACCAACATGGCCGCCGACATGGCAAGCATCGAAGCCATCCTTACGACCCGCGCCAGGACGCTGGGTGTCGAGATCCGGCGCGGCTGCGGTGTCGAGGCGTTCGTGCAGTCGATCGATGGCGTCGCCGTCGAGGTGAGCGGCGAAACGGTTCACGGCCGCTGGCTCGTCGGCTGCGACGGCGGGCGCAGCAGCGTGCGAAAAGCGGCCGGTATCGGCTTCACCGGGACCGATCCGGAGTTCACCGGCTATTCTGTTCAGGTCGAGCTGGCCGATCCAATCTTGCTCACGCCGGGTCGCCACTACACGCCTTCGGGCATGTACACATATGCGGCGCCGGGGACGGTCGCGATGGTCGATTTCGACGGCGGCGCCGCCCACCGCAGCGAGCCGGAACGCGACCATGTCGAGGCGGTGTTGCGCAGGGTCTCCGGCATCGACGTGACCGTGACGACCCTGCTCCTCGCCACCACCTGGACCGACCGCGCTTATCAGGCAACCGACTATCGCATGGGCCGAATATTGCTGGCGGGCGACGCCGCACATGTCCATTCGCCTCTGGGCGGCCAGGGCCTGAACCTCGGCCTTGGCGATGCCATGAACCTCGGATGGAAGCTCGCGGCGACCATTCGTGGCGATGCGCCGTCCGGCCTGCTCGACAGCTATTCGACCGAGCGACATCCGGTAGGAGCACAAATCCTCGACTGGTCGCGCGCACAGGTCGGGCTGATGCGCCCCAGCAAGAGTTCGCGCGCGCTCGAAGCCATCGTTCGCGATCTCATCGGCACGCGCGACGGCACCACCTACTTCGCCGAGCGCGTGTGGGGCGTTTCGCTCCGTTACGATCTCGGCGGTCGGCATCCTCTGGTGGGCCGAAGCGCGCCGGACTTCAAGTTCGCCGACGGGACAAGACTGAACGAGCACCTCCGAACGGGACAAGGGCTGCTGCTGGATTTTGGCGCACGGCCATCGCTCCAAGCGCTTGCGAGCCGCTGGCGCGGCCGGATCACCTATGTCGCAAACGACGCCGAGGATGGACTGGGCGTGGCTGCTTTGCTCGTGCGCCCCGACGGCGTGGTGAGCTGGGCCAGCGAAGAGGCTCCTGACAATGATGAAGTGTCTCAAGCTGCAGCGCGATGGTTTGGTGAGCCCGATACGGGCTAGACACGTTCGCGTTGTCGATGCCGGCGTTACTTCGTCTCAGGGCGTTTACTCAAGGCCCGATCAGCCTGCGCGGAGGAGAGTCATGTCCGTTCACCCTTTAAGACCGGACATGGCCAATTCGCCCCAGCTAGTCCGCTAGGGGCCAAGAGGCGACCTTTCTAGAACTGCCGGCGAGAGCTAAATCCTATTGTCTGTTTCCCTGCTCAACAAAATCGCCCCACTCCTCCCTGAGAACCGCACGATAGCTTCCGGGAGGAAGCACTTCCTCTATGACTTCCGCATTCCGGGAGGCGTTTGGATCTAAGAACAACCCGACCAAGGGCATGCACGCCTTCATGGCGTAGCGCGCGGCGTCGTCGGATGTCCGAACCCCCGCCGCTTGAGCATCAGGTGCGTGCGACCGAACACAAGCTCGGAAGCGAGAAACGGACGGCAGCTCTCCATGACGCGTCTGAGCGGATAGCTGAGGCGATAATGTCAGAAGCGAGATCAAAATAGCTGCTCTCAATGGACGCTCCAAGACATTGAAATGGACTAACGTTGAACTTCGCTGTTGGGACCGAAATAAGGGCGGCCAAGTCTGCAATGGGTCACAATGCGAAGAACTCAACGTGAGCAAATCTGGTCCGCCATGCCTCGGTGAGCGGACCTCGTGGAACGCCGCCGCCACTTCGCTGATGGGCCAATTCCGGACGTCACGTCATCGTTGGTTTTCCTGCTCGGCGATTTCCCGCCCCATCGAGGAAAATTCCTCCTCATGCGCAGCAATGGCCTCGTCAACAGTTGCGAACCATCGACTGCGTTCTACCGGCTCGACTTCGATAAAAAGCTCGACAAATTGGCGATCGAACTCGAGGCGGGCGTTGACCGTGACCGGCAACACATAAAAGTCAGCACTTTGGACGCAAAAAAGATGTGAGGAAACGTCCTCAAAGCATCTGAAGTGGACCGCTCTTTCGGCGCCACTTCGCTTCCAGATAGAGAGCTCTCGATACATCCGCATCCACCGACTAGCCAACAATGATCGCGCAATAGGTTTTCCCATCGTGCTGCCCAGCTCTGGCGTATAGCACAAGGCGTCAAGTCGGCTCTGGGTCAATCGTGCCGGTTTGGCGCTCGGTTGCAAACTTCCGGTTCGCTCCTGTGAACCGACGTTTGGCTACGCCGCGCCAACGGAAGCGATGGGCCAAAGGCTGCCCTCGGCACCTAATATGACCTTGGTCAGCTCACCTCTCGGAAGCGGACCTGCCTGCGCGCGGGGCAGAGGTCAGCCACGAGCCGACATCATTTCGTACGAAAAGGCCGTCACCTGAGGCGGCCTCAGTCCTTCCAGATGCGTTCGCCGCATTCGCATTCGAACAGGTGGATGAGGTTCCCGGTTTCCACGTTCAGGATCGCGCGAACTAGCACCAGCTGCTTGTCGCAGACACGACATCTCCGGTCCGAACTACTTTCGATTACTGCGATCTTCTCTGCGCGGAGCAGATCCATATTAAAGTCCCCCCTCAAAGCAGGCGCGATACTACTCGATGGGCTCCGCAATTTGATCATACAGAGGTATACTTGCCGGTGCTTCGCCACCACCAAGGGGGGCCGATGTTCTCGGTCAAAAGCTGCCTTGGGTAGCTCGAATTCCGCGCATCAGCTTGCCTCCCAAAAAGCAGACCTCCCGGCACGCAGAGCTAAGGTCAGCTACGGGTCACAAGCGGTCCTGCACTGGCTGCTCGCGGCAGGTCAGCTATGGGGCCAAGAGGCGACATGGCGGACGGATCATCAGGTGCGCGGTCCGACTGCCCCGAACGCTACTCGCTCGAAATCGATGCCAAACGTGCTCTATCCATATGAGAAGCCCTCCAGCTTATGAATGTGGCCATCCCGAAGCCAGAGCAGAAATCCCATCCCATGCTCAAGCCCGACAATAGTCGCTCCGACATCGCCCAGTGGCGAGGCAACATCTTTGATTGGCGAACGATGTCAGACGTCGAGCGTGGTATAGAACCCGGTTCCCGTGTTCTCGCGGGCAGTGACGCGCACTTTCCCCTGCTGGGCAGCGAGCGCATCAGCGACTTCAGGTACCTGAAGCGCAATAGCGTTGAGCACGGCCTGCTCTAGGCACGACAAAACTTCCATGGGTCGCAACTCGTGGAGGCGAGCACGCACTGTGGTGCCACTGCGATCAAAGTCGATTTCGGGGTGCTCGGCGAACGTTTCTTCCGCTCGGGAGATGGCTCCAGCCTCGTTCGCCGCGTGAAGGACCGCCACGAAGAGCTTTTCGCCGTCGCGCTCCCAGACGACTTCGTACATCTTCATGCCGGCCTGAAACTTGAAAATCATGAGGCCCTCACAGGCAGACTATATCAAGGCCAATAGTCAATCACACTAACGTCACGCAGTCTGCTCAGGGTCACAAGCGGCCTTTCGGCATTCCGGTTGTGAGGTCTGAGATGCGGCCAGAAGCGGTCGTAAGACTTCCGAAACCTGCAAGGCTCATTGCGCGAAAACGATCGAATCGACCAAGTAATGCGCGAGTACCACCGGCCATAGCGCACCTGACCGCCGCAGCATTAGCATGAGGAAAATGCCAATTGTTGTGGCGAGAAGAATATTGCCGAGCCCGGCCCACCAATGATACGCGCCGAACAGAACTGACGTGGTGAGCAGGACGAAGATGCCGTTACCAAGATAAGGCTGAATTGCTCGCCGGATGTATTGGCGAAATATGATTTCTTCGCTGGCGGCGACCAGCGCCAAGCCAAAAACAAGATCGAATGCGTTTAGCCATCCGGTCGGGTGTGGATATGTGCCGAGAACCGTTGCCGGGAATGCTGCATTGATGAGATGTCGCGGCCACTGGCCAAAACTGCCCAACAAGCAAATTCCAACAATCCATAAGACAATCTCAAAAAGGGAGATTTGCCGTTTGCTTATTCGAAAGGCCGCGACACGAGCAGAAGGTAACGCCGCCAAAGCGGCGAGAGCAGCAATCCGACCCGCATAGTCCCAGAGAAGCCAGCTTGCGGCTTGCTGCTGATGCAATCGCATTACCTGAGACGCAACTAGCGCCATAAGAGTTAGGAGAAACGACCAAATTAACGGACGAGCAATGGAGCGATTGTTCTCGCACTTTTTAGAAACGCCGGAGGAGTGTTCTTCCATGCTCGCCCGTAAACTACCTGTCGCTTGAACCTAGGACAGTTGGAACGGAGCGTCCATGTCGGTCTCGTTGCTGTCCGCCTCTGATGACCGCTTAGGATCGCAATCGGTCTTCGACCGGCTGCGCGCCGCAGGTCAGCTAAGGGCCAGAACCCGACTCTCTCCCGCTATAGTAGGGGTTACCGACGGAGAGAGCACGAGCGTGCGCGAAATCATTCGACGAGCGATCGAAATTGGTGAACGAGACAGCACGATTGGATTCGATGAATTAAATCAATTGTGTGCTGGTGCAATACTGGAACCCGAAGACATCGAAAGCATTCTCAGCGCTCTGAGCGAAGCAGGAATCTGGATTGAAGAAGATCGAACGTAGCGCGGGCCTAGCGATATAGGTCTGCAATATGAGTCTAGGATCGGGCCCATGGCCATAGACAAACTATCTTCTCGCCTCTGGCGCGGTCAGATCAGGGATGTTCTGAACCAGCAATGGGATCCGATTGGCGAGTGCCCGGCCGACGAATACGATGCCTATGTTGGTGCTGTGGCTGCCATGCTGCGCGACCACGCGACCGATGAGGCGCTTATGAAGTATTTCGAATGGGCCGAGGCTGTGCACATGGGTCTCGATCGGTTTGAGCACGAGCGCGCCAGCAGGGTCGTAGCATCGTTAAGAGCACTTGGTGTGCCGTAGCTGGTCCCGCCGAATTTCCGCTGTGGGTCAGAGGCTGCCCTCGGATGCCAGCGTAACCGCAGTCAGCTCACCTCCCGGGAAGGGACGTCGTGTCGCTCTGAACTAAGGTCAGCGAAGGGCCAGAAGGCGAGGTTGGATCGGACCTTGAGTTCAGAAGACGCACCTAATTTGAAAAGTCGCATCCCGGACCCCCGCCGGGGTATCTCTCGGGCGAGTCGTCGGGTGCAACCTTATCGCCCTTGATGAAGCCGACAACAATGATACCCAACAAGCCCATACCCGAGAGAACCGCAAACCCTTGGAACAGTGTCATGGGTCCCGTTAGAATTTGATCGGCGGCTGAACATCAGCAAGCGCCTCTTTCAGAGGAGGCCAGTTTAGAGCCATCGTGACGGTGCTCGCGATGCCACGTTGAGTAAAGCTGATCTCAAAAATTTCGCCCGTTTCAGCCTCAATCTCGAAAGTGATTTTGGCATCCGTCTCAGTGGGAGGCGTACCAATCATACGGCGACCTAAGACCATTAGCGGCAGTTTTATTTTACGTGGCATCAACGGTCCTATAGGTCAAGCGCCTTGGTTGCATAGATAAAACACATCAACCTTTAATTTTTTAGGGAGCGGGTGCTCTTAGGGAAGCGGGTTAACTTCTGCAATGGGTCACAAGCCGCCGATCACGCTCAAGGTGGCAGACTTCCGCTTTGCGTTGGCAAGCCGACGTTTATGAAGACACACCCTAGTCCGAGTGCGGACAGTGCACCCGGAAAGCGGCCCTGAGTTCCGCCAGCTGATCGTGTGCTGCACCCAGCTCTGCGTCGGACAGATCCGGCAGCACGTCCATGTAGGCGATCGGCCGATCGAACTGGCTCGCCGTGAAGTCGTACCTCTTGCCTCCAATCCGATTGTAGAAATGGTCGCCGGCCGGCAGCGGCGTCTTCAGCAGCTCGCCGCCGAACAGTTCGTGAATCAGTAGCGCGGTCACGTTGCATTGCCCGGCGGCTGGATTGTCTGCCGTCCATTGACTGGCCGTTGCCAACGACCAGGCCTTGCGCAGCGCGCTTTGAACCTCATCGGGATCGAAGCTCATCGTCAACCCAGGCCAGCCGCCGAGGCGCTAATTTCGGATTTTGCGATAATACCTTTATGCCACTGTTTTGCCCGACGAGTCAAACGGTCTCGCTGAAGCACTCGCTTGGTGCGCCTCCCGCTTTCGCTCCCAAAATGCGAAGTTCCCATCGACCGCGTGATGCTCGGGCCTTCCTGCCAATTAGCTCCATCGCATCAAGCGCTTGGCTGCACGCGCAGCGCCTTGTCCTCTCACCCCTCGTCTACTGTGCATGGGGTTGTTTTTCAGATTTTTTGTTGGACGCCCCACCCGTACCCCGGCGACAACGCCGCTCCGCAGCCTCGTCCCAAAGAAAAAGCCCGGCCTCGCGAACGAGACCGGGCCTGTCGTCTTGCGGCTTATTCGAAGATCAACCGCGAGTGCGCGAGCGGATCATGAAGCTGTCGTAGGTGTATTCGGCAACCTGCCACCACAGATACTCGTCGGAGCGGTAGGCCTGCATGGCGTCGATCGACTTCTTGAAGTCGGGGTTCTTGGCCGAGATCTCGCCCCACAATTCGTTGGTCGCCTTGAGACAGGCTTCCAGAACTTCGTTGGTGAACGGTCGAAGCTGCGTTCCGCCGGCGACGAGACGCTTCAGGGCGCCGGGGTTCACCATGTCGTAGCGCGCGGCCATCCAGGTGTTGGTGTTGACGGTCGCGTTGGTGAGGATCGCCTGATAGTTCTTCGGCAGTTCGTTCCACTTGTCGATGTTGGCGAAGGCGTGAACGGTCGGACCACCTTCCCAGAAACCCGGGTAGTAATAGTACTTGGCGACCTTGGCGAAGCCGAGCTTCTCGTCATCGTAGGGACCGACCCACTCGGCCGCGTCGATGGTGCCTTTCTCCAGCGACGGATAGATGTCGCCGCCGGCGAGCTGCTGCGGCACCACACCGACCTTCTGGAGCACCTGGCCGGCAATGCCGCCGATGCGCATCTTGAGGCCCGAGAGGTCGGCAACGGTCTTGATCTCCTTGCGGAACCAGCCGCCCATCTGGGTGCCGGTGTTGCCGCAGGGGAAGCCCATCACGTTCGACTTCTTGAAGAACTCGTTGGCGAGCTCGTTGCCGCCGCCCTGGTACAGCCAGGAATTCTGCTGGCGTGCGTTCAGACCGAAAGGCACCGACGCGAAGATCGCGAAGGTCGGGTCTTTGCCGACGTAATAATACGACACCGTGTGGCACATCTCGACGGTGCCCTTCTGCGTCGCATCGAGCGCCTGCAGGCCCGGAACGATTTCACCCGCCTGGAAGACCTGGATCTGAAACTTGTTGTCGGTCATCTCGGCGACGTACTTCGCCATCTGCTCGGCACCGCCATAGATGGTGTCGAGCGACTTCGGGAAGCTCGATGTCAGGCGCCACTTGATCTCGGGCGAGGACTGCGCGATCGCCGGCGAGGCCACCGCGGCGGTCGCCGCCGCGCCGGCTGCCGACACTTTCAGAAAATCACGACGCTTCATCTTCAGTCTCTCCTTGTTGGGGCGTTTCCCCTAACTTCCTCTTTGCTGCCGCTCATTCCGGCGACGCGTTCTTGGGCCGCGTCGAACCGAAGGGGCTTGACTGCCGTGGGCCTTTAACACGGAAGCCCCGCTTTCGAAACGCGACATTGGCATGACAGGGCTCTACGAAAGTCGCATGTCCCCAGAGTATTGGTTTGAAGGGGTTGGCTTGAAGGTATTGCCTTGGATCCGCTCAGGCCGCGGCGACGACGCCCTTGAGCTGGTCCCGCACCTGTCCCGCAATGGCGCGGTAGATCGCCGCATGGGGACCGTCCGGCTCGCTGTCCACAACGGGCGTGCCCGCATCCGAGGTGGCGCGAATCGCCATGTGCAGGGGGACCTCGCCCAGGAACGGTACCCCGAGCTTCTCAGCCTCGTGGCGCGCGCCGCCATGGCCGAAAATGTCGGATTTCGTGCCGCATTGCGGGCACTGGAAATAGCTCATGTTCTCGACGATGCCGAGCACGGGCACGTTGACCTTCTTGAACATCGCAAGCCCCCGCCTTGCGTCGATCAGCGACAGGTCCTGCGGGGTCGAGACGATCACGGCGCCTTTCAAAGGGACGTTCTGCGCCAGCGTGAGCTGGGCATCGCCGGTCCCTGGCGGCATGTCGACGACGAGGACGTCGAGCTGCCCCCATGCGACGTCGCGCAGCATCTGCGTCACCGCCGACATCACCATTGGCCCGCGCCAGATCATCGCCGTCTCTTCCTCCACCAGGAAGCCGATCGACATGATCGCCAGGCCGAAGCGCCTGAGCGGAATCATCTTGCGCTCGCCATCCAGCTCCGGCTTCTCATGCAGGCCCGTCAGCCGCGGCACCGAGGGGCCGTAGATGTCGGCATCGAGCAGCCCGACCTTGAGGCCCAGATCGCGCAGGCCCAGCGCAAGATTGAGAGCAGTGGTGGACTTGCCGACGCCGCCCTTGCCCGAGGCAACCGCGATCACGGCCGCGACGCCCGGAATCTCGGACTGCCGCGCCATCGGCGATTGGGCGCCGCCCTGCGGCGGCGGCTTGTGGGCATGGACCGGCTGCACGCCTGGCGTACCGCGGCTGGGAGTTGGCGGCGGTGGCGGCGCCGCGCCGGCCTTGCGCTCGGCGGTCAGCGCCACCATGACGGTGGTGACGCCGGGAATGGCCCGCACCGCGGCCTCGGCCTCGGCCCGGACGGATTCCCAGGCGCGCGCCTCGGCGGCATCGACATTGATCGAGAAGAACACCTTGCCGTCGGCCGCGCTGATCGCGCTCAGCACATTGGCATTGGTGAGCGCGACCCCGCGCGGCGACTTGATCCTGGCGAGGCTGTCGAGAACCTGTTGCTGCGTCACGCTCAAAGCGCATCTCCTAGAATTCAAGATGCCCCATTAGAGCGGAAACGCCCAAAAGGCTACTGCCTGCCGATATCGTCAGCCATCTCGGCGGGCGCGGCGCCCTGCTCCAGGGCCGCTTCGTAGTTCAGCTCGATCATGACCCCGTTCGGGTCGTGGACGAAGATCTGCCAGAGTTCGCCGCCGGGCACCTGGCGGGAGTCGAACTTCATCCCCTTTGAGGCCAGCCGCTGTTTCATGCCGTCAAAGCCGCGGCTGGCGAAGGCGACGTGGTGGACAACGCCGGAATCCGGCTTTTGTGGCTCGGCAGTCGGAGAAATATCGACCAGGTGCACCACCGGTTTACCCTCGCTGTACATCCAGGCGCCGGGGAAGGCGAAATTCGGCCGGGGGCCTTTTTCCAGGCCCAGCACGTCCTCGTAGAAGCGGGCGGTCTCGGCCAGATTCCGGGTCCGGATGTTGAAATGATCGAGCACGCCCACGCTTACGCCGCCCATGCCTTCGCTCCATTTTTTTGAAGTCCTTAAGTCCGCCATCCTAACACAGGCAGGGGCCAAACGAAGCCGTTGCCCTCCGGCCTCAAGGGTTTATGGTGCGGCCGATCTGCCGCAATGGCGGAACCGGACGGCCCTCGCCCGGCAAGAACCGTAAAACCCAAACTACGGACAAGGTACCACAGATGGCTAAAGTCGCTTTCCTCGGTCTCGGCGTGATGGGCTTCCCCATGGCCGGACACCTCGTGAAAAAAGGGGGCCATGAGGTCACCGTCTATAATCGCACCGCGGCCAAGGCGAAGGAGTGGGCGGACAAGTTCGGCGGCAAGACCGCGGCGACCCCGAAGGCCGCGGCCGAGGGCCAGGATTTCGTGATGTGCTGCGTCGGCAACGACAACGATCTGCGCGCGGTCACGATCGGTGCCGACGGCGCGTTTGCCGGCATGAAGAAGGGTGCGACCTTCGTCGACCACACCACCGCTTCCGCCGAGGTCGCGCGTGAGCTTGATGCTGCCGCGACCAAGGCCGGCTTCAAGTTCATCGACGCACCCGTGTCCGGCGGCCAGGCCGGCGCCGAGAACGGCGTGCTGACGGTGATGTGCGGCGGCACGCAGGACGCCTATGCGGGTGCCGAGCCGATCATCACGGGCGCCTATGCGCGGATGTGCAAATTGCTGGGGCCCGCCGGCTCCGGCCAGCTGACCAAAATGGTCAACCAGATCTGCATCGCCGGCCTCGTCCAGGGCCTCTCCGAGGGTATTCACTTCGCCAAGAAGAGTGGCCTCGACGTCGCCGCCGTGATCGAAACCATCTCAAAGGGCGCCGCGCAGTCCTGGCAGATGGAGAACCGCTACAAGACCATGAACGAGGACAAGTACGATTTCGGCTTCGCGGTCGAATGGATGCGCAAGGATCTCTCGATCTCACTGGCTGAAGCCCGCCGCAACGGCGCCAACCTGCCCGTGACCGCGCTGGTCGACCAGTTCTACGCCGAGGTCGAGAAGATGGGCGGCAAGCGCTGGGATACGTCGAGCCTGCTCGCGCGCCTTAATCGCTGACACCTGACGAAGTGATCCTGTCTTGCTGATCGCACTCGCCGCAATCTTCGTCCTCGCCTATGCGGCGATCGCGCTTGAGCATCCGATCGGGGTGAACAAGAGCGCGTCTGCTCTACTCGGCGCGGGCGTGCTCTGGACAATCTACGCGCTCGCGACCGGCGACCACACGCTGGTCGGCCGTCAGCTTGACGAGTCCGTCGCCGCCACCGCGCAGATCGTGTTCTTCCTGGTTGGCGCGATGACCATCGTCGAGGTCATCGACGCCCATGACGGTTTCGAGGTCATCACCTCCCGCATCAGCACGACCAGCCAGGTCCGTCTGATATGGCTGATTGGCTTCGTGACCTTCTTCCTCAGCGCAATCCTCGACAATCTGACCACCACCATCGTCATGGTCTCGCTGATCCAGCGGTTGATCGCCAAGCGCGACGACCGCTTGCTGTTCGCCTCACTCATCGTCATCGCCGCAAATGCCGGTGGTGCATGGACCGTGATCGGCGACGTCACCACGACCATGCTGTGGATCGGCGGACAGATTTCGCCCCTAAAAATCATGGGCGGGGTGTTCCTGCCCTCGCTGCTGAACCTGCTGGTGCCGCTCGCATTCATCAGCTTTTCGCTCAAGGGCAAGACCATCGCACCGCCGCCGAAAGAGGACGGATTGCAGGGCGTCGATCCGTTCGAGCGGAACGTGATGTTCTATCTCGGACTCGGCGTGCTGATTGCGGTGCCCGCCTTCAAGACGGTCACGCACCTGCCGCCGTTCATGGGCGTCCTGCTCGGGCTTGGCATCGTGTGGTTGGTCGGCGAGATCGTTCATCGCAATAAGGATGAGCATGTCCGCGGTCCGCTCACGCTTGCGAATGCGCTGACGCGGATCGACATGGGCTCGATCGTGTTCTTCCTCGGAATCTTGCTCGCGGTTGCCTGCCTCGAACATGCCGGCCTGCTCTCCATGCTGGCCAAATGGCTGGACACCGCGATCGGCCGACAGGACATCATCGTGATCGTGCTCGGGCTGCTCAGCGCCGTCATCGACAACGTGCCGCTGGTCGCCGCGACGATGGGTATGTACGACCTCGCGCATTATCCACCCGACAGCTTCATCTGGGAATTCATCGCCTATTGCGCCGGCACCGGCGGCTCGATTCTGATCATCGGCTCGGCCGCAGGCGTCGCCGCCATGGGGCTCGAGCGCATCGAGTTCCTCTGGTACGCCCGTCGCATCGCCCTCCCGGCGCTCGCCGGCTATCTGGCGGGAGCAGTGGTGTACATCGCACAGCACGCGGCGCTGCATTGAGCGGCTCACACCGGATCCAAAATTAACGCCGGGTTAACGTAATTCTTTAGCTCCTTAAGTCACCTCTTAAGGATTTCTTGCCAGAGATAGACAATGCAGAAGGCCCGTCCCGCGCGGGCAGGAATTGTTGTTGTGCGATGAGTAAACCCGCTGAAAAGCCCGAGGTTGTGCAGCTTCCGGCCGAGCCGGTGAGCGTGCCGTCGGCGAGCCATCGCCGGGCTGCGGCACAGCGGGTGCGCGAGGCGCGCGACAAGTTAACGTCTACCAGTGGAACCCGGCCGGCTTTCGACGCCGAGATGCTGCGCCATTACGCCCAGACCCGGCTGTCGGCCTCCTATGTCGTGATGCTGCTTGTGGTCGCGACGGGCGTGCTGTTTGGGCTGTGGATGCAGCCGATCCCGGCCGCGGCCTGGACCGCCGGCATGCTTTGCATCCATGCCGCGATGATCCGCAGCTGCCACCGCTTCCTGGCCGAGCCCGCCTCGCCCGCGGGAACGCGCGCATGGCAGACACGCTTCGTCGTCCTCGACCTGCTCTATGGCCTTTGCTGGATGGCGATCCTGATCCATCCCGTGCTCGACATGATCACGGAATCGCTGATGATGTTCCTGATGCTGCTGGTGATCGCAGTATCGAGCATGCTGGCCGCCAATCTGCCGATCGCCGCCCTCGCCGCCACCGCACCGGTCGCGGTCGCGATGGCGCTGAGCTTCGTGATGACCGGCTCGCTGGACAATTACATCCTGGCCGCGCTCGCCCTCGCCGCTGAAGGCTATTTCGTGCTGCTGGCCCACCGTCTGCACTCTTCGACCTTCGCCACGCTCGAGGCGCGCGCCGAGAAGGACGCGCTGATCGGCGAGCTCGAACAGGCCAAGGCGATCTCGGACGAGGCGCGCCACCGCGCCGAATCCGCCAATGTCGCCAAGTCGCGCTTTCTGGCGCAGATGAGCCATGAACTCCGGACGCCGCTCAATGCGATCCTCGGCTTCTCGGAGGTGATGAAGAGCGAGATTTTCGGCGCGCATGCCGTGCCGGTCTACAAGGAGTACTCGGCCGACATCCACAATTCCGGCGTCCACCTGCTCAACCTCATCAACGAGATCCTCGATCTGTCGCGGATCGAGGCTGGCCGCTACGAGCTCAACGAGGAAGCGGTCTCGCTGGTCGGCATCGTCGCCGACTGCCATCATCTGATGAAGCTGCGCGCCTCGAGCCGTGGCATTACCATCCACGAAGTGTTCGAGCAGGCAATGCCGCGGCTCTGGGCCGACGAGCGGGCGATCCGCCAGGTCGTGCTCAATCTGCTCTCCAACTCGATCAAGTTCACTCCGCAGGGCGGCGAGATCTGGCTCAAGGCCGGCTGGACGGCTTCAGGCGGACAATATCTCTCGGTGAAGGATACCGGCTCCGGAATCCCCGAGGACGAGATCCCGGTCGTGCTGGCATCGTTCGGCCAAGGCTCCAACTCGATCAAGTCGGCCGAACAGGGCGCCGGTCTCGGCCTGCCGATCGCCAAGAATCTGGTCGACCTGCACGGCGGTACGTTCACGCTGAAATCGAAGCTGCGCATCGGCACCGAAGTGATCGTCACCTTCCCGCCCGAGCGCGTGATGAGCGCGCTGGCGCCGATATCGGATGATTCTCCGCCGCTCCAACCCGAGAGTTCCGCGGTCGCGGACGAGAAGCGCCGGCCCCGCCGCAAGCCGATCATGAGCGCAGGTACGGGCTCGTAACGAGATGCTTGCAGTCATGCCCGACCATCCGCCACTATGTCCGAATGAGCAAAGAAACGCCGTGCGTGGCCGTCTGCATGATCGATCCCAAGACCAGGCTGTGCTTCGGCTGCGGACGCACATTGCCGGAGATCGCGCGCTGGCACGCCATGGAGAGCGCGGAACGGCTCGCGCTCATGGCGCTGTTGCCGGCGCGCATGAATCAGGCTGGACTTGCGCCCATCGCGGGATCGCCGAAACGCAGCTGACCGGCCTGAGCGCATCGGGAGATGCGCAATGATCCGGTTCCTGCTCGTTCTCATCATGCTCGCCTGCACGGCCGGTGCCGTCGTCGCCTATGGCGATTCCGACCAGATCGCGCGCGCGAGCAGCAAGGTCTCGCATATCTTTCGCACGCAGACCGCAGCGCCCGCCCCCGCCGTGCAGATTCAGCGCGGCCAGGGCGGCGAATTCGCGCTGCGCGCCAAGATCAACGGCGTGGCCGCACCGATGGTCATCGACACCGGCGCGACCTCGGTGGTGCTGACCTGGGAAACCGCGAAAGCGATCGGGCTGCCGCTCGAGATGCTCGAATACGACGTCGATCTCGAAACCGCGGGCGGTCACACCAAGGCGGCCCGCCTCACGATCGACCGTCTCTCCGTCGGCCACCTCGTCGAGAAATCGGTGCCGGCCCTCGTCGTGCAGCGCGGACAGATGAAGACCAACCTGCTCGGCATGAGCTTCCTCGATCGCCTGGAGAGCTGGGGCGTGCGCGCCGACAAGCTGATGCTCACCGGTTATCCGGAGCTCCAGACCAGTCACCGCCGCTCGCGCCTGGCAGTCGACTAGACTTTTGCAATCCGGCTCGTCATGCGACTACGGCTAGGCCGCCGCCTCTGCCGGCGCGCGGGCACCGACACGTGCAATCGCATCGCGCAGCACCTCGAGGCCGGCGCCCGGCTTCACCCCCTGCTCGGCAAGATGGCGGCGGAAGGCGCGCGCGCCGGGCACGGCATGGAATGCGCCGACGAAATGCCTCGTCATGGAGTGCAGCCGCGTGCCGCGCGCGAGCTGTTGTTCGATGTAGGGCATCATCGCTTCGAGCGCATCCTGCATCGAGGCATGCGGCGCCTCCTCGCCGAAAATGTCGGTATCGACGGAGAGCAGCCGCCATGGCTCCTGATAGGCGGCCCGTCCGAGCATCGCGCCGTCAACGTGATCGAGATGTGCTTTGGCCTCGTCGACACCGGGGATGCCGCCGTTGATGATGACAGGCACATTGGGCATCGCGCGCTTGAGGCGATAGACGCGATCATAGTCGAGCGGCGGGATGTCGCGATTCTCCTTCGGTGACAAACCGTTGAGCCATGCTTTCCGGGCATGCACGATAAGCGCATCGCAGCCGGAGGCGACGACCGCGCGCGCAAGCTTGTCGAGCGCGACCTCCGGATCTTGGTCGTCGATACCGATGCGGCACTTCACGGTCACGGGCACGGCCACCGCACCCTTCATCGCCTCGACACACCTCGCCACGAGATCAGGCTCTGCCATCAGGCAAGCGCCGAAACGGCCGTCCTTCACGCGGTCGGAGGGGCAGCCGACGTTGAGGTTGATCTCGTCATAACCGAACTCCTCGCCGATCCGCGCCGCCAGCGCCAGCTTGCGCGGATCCGACCCGCCAAGCTGAAGCGCGACCGGGTGCTCGACCATGTCGAACCCAAGCAGCCGCTCCCGGTCACCATGAATGATGGCACCAGTGGTCAGCATCTCCGTATAGAGCAGCGCCCGCCGCGTCAGGTGACGGTGGAACACCCGGCAATGCCGGTCGGTCCAATCCATCATGGGGGCCGTGGCGAATTTGCGATCTAAGTCATTCATTTTGCTAATATATTCCGACTCAGATCAATCCTCTACGTAATTGGAGCGGTCGAGAAATCTGGTTTGACGAGGCTTCCGCCGCTTGGCTCTTCTAGGGCCATATATGCACGAATTGGAAGCGGAAATCGCGTCTTCGGATTCTCAGTGCGCACGTCACGCACACGAGAGCGAGAGCGCGCACACAACCCGTCAGCAACGAGGACTAGGATGTCGTAGTCCGAACGGACGGCGAGGCTCCTGTGATTTTTGACCGATCTTGAGGCAATGCCCGGGTTGCCGCATCTGAAGGTGCGCTGAGATCCAGCGCTTCGGCGGGCCTCGGCCTGCGGCGTGCGCATTCCATAAGCAGCACTTGGACGCCTCACCCCGCGGCGCGGAGACATGCCATCGCATCGCGATAGTGCTCCGGGGCAATTTCCGTTATCCCCCCACCTCACCTCCCGCAACGAAAGACCGGGTGGTGAACGCAAGCTCTCGCAGCACCTGCGCAAGGACGCACGCGCCGGCGGCGACATCGGCCGGCTCAGTCCACTCGTGCTCCACATGGCTCGCACCGTCCCGGCACGGGATGAAGATCATCGCCGCCGGACAGATCTTTGCCAGATGGCGCGCGTCGTGACCGGCAGCCGACAGAATGTCCATGGCCGGAAACTCCTGGTCACCTGCCGCTTGCGCAATCAGCTCGCGCAAGCGCGGATCGAACGCGTTCGAGGGTGCGTCGACCAGCGTCGTCACCGTAACCAGGCACGGCGGAGCGTGCTGACCGCAGAGCGCCGTGATGCGCGCGCCCGCCGCGTCAAGCACGGAATTGTCCGGATGGCGCAGATCGATGCTGAAGCTGACGCGCGACGGCACCACCGAAGGCGCGTTGGGCTCGACGAAGAGGCGTCCAATCGTGAACTTGATGTCGCCATCGAGGGTGCCGATCTCGGCATGCAGCCCGGTCGCCATTCGGGCAAAGGCCGCGAGCGCATCCCGCCTCTCCGACTGCGCCAGTGTGCCGGCGTGTCCCTCAACGCCCTCGACAACCACCTGAAAGGTCTTCTTGCCTTGGATGCCGGTGACGACACCGATGGTGCACGCAGCTGCTTCCAGCAATGGCCCCTGCTCGATATGCAATTCGAGATAGGCTCCAGCGGAAGAGCCGAGCGGCCTGTGCGGCATGTCAGGGAAGGCCTGGTGGAGGCGATCGAGCGCTTCGCCGACGCTGATGCCGTCGGCATCGCGCGCGGCGCGGATCGCATCCATGTCACGCTCACCGGTGAACGCCTCCGAGCCCATCATGCCC
Source organism: Bradyrhizobium sp. MI1.3 (assembly GCF_055811695.1). NCBI lineage: Bacteria > Pseudomonadati > Pseudomonadota > Alphaproteobacteria > Hyphomicrobiales > Nitrobacteraceae > Bradyrhizobium > Bradyrhizobium sp. MI1.3. The sequence goes on from NZ_JBVVPQ010000008.1 coordinate 22,078, forward strand.
GGGGCGAAGCGCGAGCCCTCCTCGTTCATCCAGGCAACGACGATGACGTCACGCGCGGGCTTCTCATCTTGCTCCGCGACTGAAACGACCGCTTCGAGTGCAGCCATGACACCGGCCGCACCATCGAATTTGCCACCGGTCGGCTGGCTATCGAGATGGCTCCCAAGCAGAAGCGGTGCCATGGCGCGATCGCGGCCGGCTAGCGTCAAGAAAAGATTTCCTGCGGCATCGGTCGACGGTGTCAATCCCGCCTCGCGCGCCCAGCCGATGACGCGGCGCCATGCGGCGATCTCGCCGTCGCTCAATGCCTGCCGGTTGACCCCGCCGGCGGGCGTCACGCCGATCTCGGCGAGCGACATCAGCCGCACCCAAAGCCGATCGGCGTTGATCAGGGGCTTGCTCGTCATCGACTACTTCGTACGCATGATCTGGCCCGGCAGCGCGCGCGGATCGCGTGGCAGCCAGTGTCCGGCCTCGACCTGAGCGATGAATTCGGCGAGCAGCGCGTTAAACGCCGCCGGCTCTTCGAGGTTGAGGGTGTGGCCGGTCTTGGGGAAGACCGAGAGCCCGCAGGCCGGAATGGTCTTCTTCAGGAAGATGCCTGGCTGGAGACAGTGATCATCTTCGTCACCGACAACCACCAGCGTCGGCACCATCATTGTCTTCAGGCCGTCTTCGAGGTCATAGAACGACGGTCGCCGCGCCTGGACGCCGCGCATGGTGTTGGCGGCGCCGCGATCGGAATGGACGGCGAGGCGATCGGCGAATTCCCGCCACCCGCGCGGATCCTTGTTCTGGAACTGTACCCGGCTCGCGCCGAGCGCGTAGACCCTGGAAAACTCCTTGGCACCCTGCTTCTCGAAATTATCCGCGACTTCGAGCGAGACGCCGCGAAAATATTCCTCGAACTCCTTCTCGCAGCCATAGCCGGCGCCGGCCACGGTGAGCGACAAAGCCCGTTCCGGCGTGCGCAGGCCGAAATGCACGGTGCAGAAGCCACCCATGGAGAGACCGACGATGTGCGCCTTGTCGATTCCCAGTGCGTCGAGTACGGCGACCGCATCATCCGCGGCGATCGCCTGCGAATAGGCTTCCATGCTGTCAGGCACATCCGAGGGCGGATAGCCACGCGCGGCGTAGCTGATGCAGCGATGGCGGCGGCTGAAATAGCGCAACTGCGGCTCCCAGCTTTCGTGATTGCCGCCGAATTCATGGATGAAGAGGATCGGCGTGCCCTCACCCGTTTCTTCCACGTAGAGTTTCACGCCGTCCTTCGCTGTGATCATCGTCATCAGAATCGTCCCTAGAATTGCGGCGGCAGGTCGTTGAGCGTGCGCGCCTGCGCGACCATCTCCGGCAGCAGCGTGCAAAACTTCTCGGCCCAGGCCTGCGGCACCGAGGTGCTGATCTTGACGAAACGGTCGCCGAAGCGCTGGGTGTGGTAGGTGCCCTGCCGGATCATGATGCCCTGCCGGCGATAGCACTCGACCAGCGCCTCAGGACGGATGCCTGCCGCGATGGTCTCCAGCACCAGAAAGTTTCCGTGCGAGGGCATGATCGGCAGCGCCAATCCCTCGATCGCGGCAGCCGCCTCCTGGATCATCGCCTTGTTTGCCCGGTCGGTGCTGCGGACCTTTTTCATCCATTCGGTCTTGACCGACAGCCCCGCCTGCGCCGCGCGCTGGGCGATGACGCTCGCGCCGAGCACGCTCGTGGAGGTCTGCGCGAACTCCTCGAACAGATCAGGTGCGGCAACGAGAGCGCCGATCCGCAGACCTGCGAGGCCAAGCCATTTCGAAAAGCTGGTCGAGACCACCGAGCCCTTGGGGGCCACGTGAAGCGCCGGCGTGTGACCATCGGCGAAATCGCGGTAGGTGCAGTCGTGCACCAGTAGCGCGCCGCAATCGCGCGCGATCGCGGCAAAGCTCTCGATCTCTTCGCGGGTGTAGCGAATGCCGAGCGGATTGTTGGGATCGACGAGATAGATGATCGCGGTGCGTTCGTCGACATTCGCCTTCAGCGCCTCAGGCGTCAGGCGATAATTGCAGGCCGGATCGTAGATCGGAATCTCGATCACCTCGGCGCCCTGCTGGCGCGCGAACAGGCACGGCCATTTCCAGGTCGGATCGGTCGTCACCAACGTTGTGCCCGGCTTGCAGCGCGCGCGGCAAATCATCGCCAGCGCGTTGACGCCGCCCTCGGTCACCAGCGCTTCTGCGCCGGGCACACCGAGATCGGCGACGATCGCTGCGCGCAGCGCCTCGAAGCCGAGCGGCGGGGCATAGGCGTTGAACTCGCCCGCCTCGATCGAGCGCAGCATCGCCTCGCGCACGGCGGGATGGCTCTCGATATGGTTGGTGTTCTGACCGAGCCAGAAGAGTCCCGGCGTCGCCGAGAGCTCGTCGAAATAGCGGTTGCGGACCAGCGCCGCGGATTGAGGCTTCGACATCAATGCCTCAGATCACCGAGCCGCGCGCGGCAATGCCGCCATCGATCGTCACCACCGTGCCGGTGATGTAGCCGGACCGCGGCGAAGACAGGAAGGCGACGAGATCGGCGACCTCCTCCGACGTCGCCGGCCGCTTGCCCGGGTATTTGTCGAACAGCTCCTCCCAGCGGCTTTCGTCGCCGAGCATGTCGATCGCCTTGCGCTTCATAATCTTGAGCATTCGATCGGTGGCAACCGGGCCCGGATTGACCGCGACTACGCGTACACCGTGATCGAGGCTGCGGCCGCCGAGCGCCTTGGTGAAGGACATCAGCGCCGCGTTGCCGGTCGAACCCGCGATGTAGCTAGCGTCCCAGTTCTCACCGGAATTGCCGATGATGTTGATGATGACGCCGTCCTTGCCCTTCATGCGAGGATAATAGAGACGCGACAGCGTGATGTAGCCGAACACCTTGAGATCGAAGCCGCGCCGCCAGGCGGCGTCGTCGAGGATTTCCAGCGAACCCGCCGGGATGTCGCCGGCATTGTTGATGAGGATGTCGATATCGCCGACTTCGGCAGCGAGCTTTTCCATCGCAGCCGTGCTCGACAGATCAAGCGCGTGGATCGTGATCTTCACGCCATGGCGCGCTTCGAGCTGCTTCTTGGCCTCGAGCATCGCCTCGCCATTGCGGGCGGCCAGATGCAGATGGCACCCCTCCCCGGCGAAGAGCTCGGCCACCGCAAGTCCAATTCCTTTCGACGCACCGGTGATCAGGGCGGTCTTGTTCGTCAGCTTCAGGTCCACTCCGGGTCTCCAGGATGCAAGCTAGCTATACAAGGTCTAGCAATTTGCATACCAAGCGGCATCGGGCGTCATTCGAAGGCGGCGAGGAAGTCCAGGAGGTTGTCACCGAGCAGGTTGACGTGGTCCCGCATGGTGCTGTGGGCCCGCTCCGGATCGTGGGCCAGGATCGCCTGCATGATCGCTTCATGCTCGCGGACAGTATCTGCGATCCGGTTCGGCATGCGCGTCACCCGGCGGCGATAGGCGGCCACCTGGTTGCGCAGCTTGCGGGTCTGGTCGGCGAGGAAAGTGTTGCGCGAGGCCTCGTAGATCGCTTCGTGGAATTCCTGGTTGATGTCGTAGAAAACGTCGATGTCACCGGTTTCGCCTGCTGCTACAAGCCGCTGGTGAATCTCGCCAATTTCAGTCCCCCAAGCCTGGGAGACACGTCTTGCGGCGAGCCTTGCACAAAGCCCCTCCAGCTCCGCCATGACCTGGAACATCTCGATCAGCGCCTGGGCCTTGATGCTGCGGACGGTCGCGCCCTGCCGGCCGCGCAGCTCGACCAGATTGTTGGCGGCCATCAGGCGGAACGCCTCCCGCACCGGTGTACGCGAGACGCCGAAGCGCTGGGCGATCTCCTGCTCATCGAGCCGGCTGCCCGGCTCGAGGTGCCCCGCCGCAATCGCCCCTTCGAGCTTCAGGCGCAGGCTTTCGGCGAGCGTCATGCCGGGGCTCGGGGCCAGGGACTCCTGCACGTTTTTCACGCGCTTGCCTCCAACATGTGCACCAATATCCGCCACTATGTTTCTCCGATCCAGCTATAAGTATACAAGACGGCATCCGGCTTCCAGAGAAACGACTGATTTTGTCTCGTAGGCGCGCACGACTCCGACCTATTCCCGTCGGTCTCGCAAATCTTATGCCTGATTTGCCCGTAAATCGCACTGGCACACGAGTTGCTAAGAGATTTCAACGCGGTCCGCTTTCGTATGCGAATGGCCGCCGCCATTATACAAGGACATCCCGGTGCAGGCTGCCCGCCTCCCCAATCCCGGACCGGCCACCGAAGCCCCGCAGGCCCACCCGAAGCCTGAGCCGCTGCTCGAACTGCGCGCGATCAACAAGACTTTTGGCGCGGTCGCTGCGCTGTCGGGACTTGAGGCGAGCGTCGCCCCCGGCGAGTTCGTCACCGTCGTCGGCCCGAGCGGCTGCGGCAAGAGTACCCTCTTCAATATCGTCGCCGGCCTCGAAGAGCCTGATGCCGGCGGCATCCTGCGCTTTGAAGGCAAGAGCTGCCATGCCGCCGACCTGCTCGGCCGCGTCTCCTTCATGCCGCAGCGCGATTTGCTGTTTCCCTGGCGCAATGTGGTGGACAACGCCATCCTCGCGCTCGAGGTCGAGGGCATGCCGCGCGAACAGGCGCGCGCCAAGGCGCTGAAGATGCTGCCCGAGTTCGGGCTCGCCGGCTTCGAGAAGCAATATCCCAATCAATTGTCGGGCGGTATGCGCCAGCGCGTCGCCCTGATGCGCACCTTCCTGTTCGAGCGCGACCTGATGCTGCTGGACGAGCCATTCGGCGCGCTCGACGCGCTGACGCGGGCGATGATGCAGCGCTGGCTGCTCGATGTCTGGCAGAAATACCGTCGCACCATCCTCTTCATCACCCATGACGTCGACGAGGCGATCTTCCTCGGCGACCGCGTGCTGGTGATGACCGCGCGACCCGGCTCCGTGAAGCTCGAGCAGGTCGTCGATCTCCCGCGCCCGCGCAAGCCCGAGATCGTCACCTCCTCCGAATTCGTGCGCCTCAAGCGCACGCTGCTCGACGCGATCGAGGAGGAGAGCATGAAGTCGTTCCAATCCTCCATCGCGCAGGAGAAGCCGCAATGAATGCGATGTCAGCGAGAGAGCCCGCGCCGCGCGGGATCAATCCGGCCGAGTGGGACGCCCGCATCAAGCTTGCAGCCTGCTATCGCATGGTCGCCAAGCTCGGCATGGACGATCTGATCTACAACCACATCTCCGCGCGCGTGCCCGGCCATGACGATCAGTTCCTGATCAATCCGTATGGCCTGCTGTTCGACGAGATCACGGCGTCGAGCCTGGTGAAGATCGACATCAAGGGCAACAAGCTCGACGACACGCCGCAGGCCGTCAACGTCGCCGCCTTCGTCATCCATGCCGCGATCCACACCTCGAACCATGATGCGGCCTGCGTGCTGCACACCCATTCCGACGCCAGCGTCGCAGTGTCCGGGCAGGAGAAGGGCCTGCTGCCGCTCAGCCAGTTCGCGATGCGCTTCTACGACCGTCAGGCCTTCCACGATTATGAAGGCGTCGCCATCGACCTCGACGAGCAGGTCCGCCTGGTGCGTGATCTCGGCCCGCACAAGGTGATGCTGATGCGCAACCACGGCATCCTCACCGTCGGCCGGACGCCGGGCGAGGCCTTCATGCTGCTCTATTATTTCGAGCGCGCCGCACGGATCCAGCTCCAGATGCAGGCGGCGGCCGCAGCCGGTGCCAAGCTGGTGATGCCGCCGCACGAGGTCTGCGAAAAGGCCGCCCGTCAGTTCTGGGAATTGCAGGGCGACATCCTCGTGCCCGGCGAACGCGAATGGCCGGCGCTGATGCGCCAGCTCGACCGCACCGATCCATCCTATCGCAACTGATTTTCACCGTCTGGAGTATGACCATGTTGAGCCGTCGCCATGCCTTCTCCGTCCTCTCCGCCATCGCACTGGCGACCGGCTCGCTCGTCACGGCCGCACCCGCAGCCGAGTTGCAGAAGGCTAGCCTGCGTCTGAAATGGCTGCCGCAAGCCCAGTTCGCCGGCTTCTACGTCGCTGCCGCCAAGGGCTACTACAAGGCCGAGGGCATCGACCTCACCATCAATCCCGGCGGGCCCAACCTGCTGACCGAAAACCTGGTCGCGACCGGCGCCGACACGTTCGGCTTGTCCGGCGGCACCGACAGCGTGTTCGCGGCGCGCGACAAGGGACTGCCTATCGTCTGCATTGGCGTGTCGCACCAGATCACCCCCTTCATCTTCGTCACCCGCAAGGACGGGCCGGTGAAGACGATCCAGGATTTCAAGGGCAAGACTGTCACCACCTGGTTCACCGGCGCCAACCATGTGCTGAACGGCATGCTGGCCAAGGAAGGCATCAAGCCGGATGAGTTGAAGATCCAGCCGCAGCAGGTTTCGGTGACACCCTTCGTCGACGGCAACGTCGACGTGATCACGGCGACCTATTACAACGAGTTCTACACCATCCAGTCGCGCATGCCGAAGGACAGTCTGAAGATCTTCGTCGCCGAGGATTACGGCATCACCTTCCCGCGCGACACGCTGATCGTGGCCGAAGCGACCGCCAAGGAGAAGCCGGAACTCGTCAAGGCGTTCCTGCGCGCGTCACTGAAGGGCTGGAAGGATGCGTTCTCCGATCCCAAGGGCGCCGTCGACACCGTGATGGCCGCAGCCCCGACACTCGACCGCGCCCAGCAGGAATTCATGCTCACCGAGGTCAAGCGTCTGATGACCGCCGGCGCGGCGGCGAAGAACGGCGTGTTCTGGATCGACGCCGACGCGGTGAAGACCGCCCACGACTTCTTCCTGAAGTACGGCGTGATCTCCAAGCCGGTCGATCTCGCTGCGGCCTATGACGCGAGCTTCATCCAGAGCATCCCGGCGGCGGACCGGCTGCCGTGAGCAGCCCTGCGACGACATCGCTTGGTGACGGCCGCGCGACCGCGCGGTCGATCACGATGCCGGATTCGCTGCGCAAGCTGATCCGGCTCCTGCTCGGCCTCGCTATCGCCGCGGTGGTCTGGGAAGGCGCGGTGCTGCTGTTCGGCATCCGGCCCTATTATCTGCCGCGCCTCAGCACGATCCTGCTGGCGATAGCGGCCACGCCGCGCGCCTATGTCGACGGCTTCCTGCGCACGCTTGCCGAGACGCTGATCGGCTTTGCGTCCGGCGGCGCGTTCGGCGTGCTCATGGGCGTCGTGTTCTTCCGCATCCGCGCGCTGCGCGAAATGATCTTTCCGATCTTCGTGGTGTCGCAGACCATTCCGGTCATCGCCTTCGGCGCGCTGGTGGTGCTGTGGTTCGGCAATACGCTGCTCGCCAAGGCGATCATCGCGTTTTATCTGACCTTCTTCCCGGTGACGGTGAACACACTGCTCGGCCTGGAAACCGTCGATCCCAGGCAGGTCGACCTGATGCGCAGCTTCGGCGCCTCCAACCGCCAGCTCCTGCTGCGCTTGCAGCTTCCGACCGCGCTACCGCAGATCTTCGTGGCGCTGAGACTTGCCGCATCGCTGAGCCTCGTCGGCGCCATCGTCGGCGAATGGTTCGGCGACACCACCGGTCTCGGGGTGCTGCTGCTCCAGGCCATGTTCACCGAGAACGTCGTTGCGATCTGGGCCGCCCTGCTGGCTGCGGCCCTGCTCGGCACCGGCTTCTATGCGGTGGTCGCTGCGGTCGAGCGGCAGCTCGTGTTCTGGAACGCCGAGCAATGAGCCGCGCGCTAGCCTCGCCCTCGCTCGCCGTCCAGCGCGGCATTCTGGGCGCAGTCCTCCTGATCGCATGCTGGGAAGGTGCGGCGCGCGGACTGCATCTGCCCGCTTATGTTCTTCCCGCGGTCAGTGACATCCTCGTCGGCCTATGGTCGAAACGTGCAACACTCATTGACGCCGCCGGCTACACCCTGCTTGAAGCACTGGTGGGCTACGGACTCGGCTGCCTGATCGGTATCGGGCTCGCCGTCGCCATCGCACTGGTGCCGGCGTTGCGTAGCGCGATCCTGCCGCTCGCCACCGCGATCAATTCGGTGCCCGTGGTCGGCTATTCGCCGCTGATCCTGCTCTGGTTCGGCATCGGTGTCAGCTCGAAGATCGTGATGGTGGCAATGGCGGTGAGCTTCACCGTCCTGCTCTCGATGCTGGCAGGACTCGACCGTGTCGATCGCCGCGCCGTCGATCTCATGAAGAGTTTTGGCGCCAGCCGCTTCGGCGTGCTGTGGCGCCTGCGGCTGCCGACCGCGCTGCCGCTACTGCTCGCCGGCATGCGCGTCTCCACGGTGCGCAGCGTGATCGTGGCGATCGTCACCGAAATGCTCGGCGCCCAGGGCGGTCTCGGCTGGGTGATCTACCAGGCCGTGCTTCAGATCGACTTCGTCCAGGTGTGGTCGGCGATCTTCGTCGCCTCCGCGGCGAGCCTCGCCTTCTTCGGCCTGATCGGTTTCCTCGAACGCAAGATCCTGTTCTGGACGTGACGCCAGGAAACACACCATGAAACGACAGATGCATCTCGGCCTGTTCATCCTGGGCACCGGCAGCCATGTCGCGGGCTGGCGCTATCCCGGCGCGGTCGACAGCTTTCAGGACTTTGCCGCGATCCAGGAGATCGGCCGCACCGCCGAGCGCGGCAAGTTCGACCTGATCTTCATGGGCGACAATCTCTATGCCGATGCCGCCGCCCATCCCTCCTACACGCTGCGGCTCGAACCGCTGACGATGCTCGCCGCGCTTGCGACCTCGACCAGCCATATCGGCCTCGGCGCCACCGTCTCCACCACCTACAGCGATCCGTTCTCGGTCGCGCGCGTGTTCGCCTCGCTCGATCACATTTCCAAGGGCCGCGCGGCGTGGAACGCGGTGACGACGGCCAATCCGGCCACAGCTGCGAATTTCGGCACCACCCACCCAGACCACGCCCGCCGCTACGAGATGGCCGGCGAGTTCCTCGACGTCGTCAAAGGCCTGTGGGATGGCTGGGCGGATGACGCCATTGTCGCCGACCGCGCCAGCGGTCTCTACATCGACCCGGCAAAACTCCGTCCGATCGACCATGACGGCGCGTTCTTCAAGGTGAAGGGACCGCTCAACATTGGCCGCAGCCCGCAAGGCCGCCCCGTCGTGCTCCAGGCCGGCGGCTCCGAGGCCGGGCAGGCGCTCGCCGCGCGCACCGCCGATATCGTGTTCTCGGTGGTGCAGGACATCGACGAGGCCAAGGCTGGCTACACCTCACTGAAGACGCGGCTGCCGTCGTTCGGCCGCAGGCCTGAGGACGTCACGGTGCTGCCGGGCGTGATGCCCGTCGTCGGTCGCACCGACAAGGAGGCGTACGAGAAGCTCAACATACTCCAGGGCTTTGTCAGCGGCAGCAACGCGCTCGCCATCCTGTCCGATCGTTTCGGCCGCGACATGTCGGCCTACGATCTCGACGGACCGATCCCGGACATCGCGCCATCGGACAGCTATCACAGCTTCGCCAGCGTCATGCTCGCCAAGGGCCGCCGCGAGAACATGACACTGCGCGATCTCTATAATCTGACCGCCGCCGCCCGCGGCCATTGGGTGCTGTGCGGCTCGGCCGAGCGCATCGCCGACACACTTCAGCTCTGGTTCGAGGAGCACGCCGCCGACGGCTTCAACGTTATGCCGCCGTATTTCCACGAAGGCTTTGAGGATTTCGTCGAGCTCGTCGTGCCTATCTTGCAGGAGCGCGGCCTGTTCCGCGCGGATTATGAGGGAACAACGTTGCGCGATCATCTCGGCCTCGCGCGACCGGCCAATCCGTTCTTCGCGGCCTAGAGCACGCCGGCGATCCGTAGCGCCTGTTCAAGCGCCTGCAACTCGCCTCGCGTCGCCGGCGGTTGCGGCGGTCGCGCCGCATCGCATGAGAGACGCCCGAGCAGCTTCAGGCAGGCCTTGAGCCGTACTGTCGCGCGCCCTCCCGGCGTATCGCGGTAGATCGCAACCGCAAGCGGATACAGCTTCTCGTGCGCGGCGCGCGCCCGCTCCCAATTGCCGGCCTCCGCCGCGTTCCAGAGGCTGACGACAAGCTCGGGCACGACACAGGCAAGGCTGACCTGGCTGCCGGCCGAGCCGACGATATAGCTCGTCAGCAGATGCTCGTCGCCGGAGCCGAGCACGACGAACTCCGGCCGCAGCTTGTGAATCAGCCTCAGATTCTGTTCGTAAGTCGCAACCTCCCAGCTGCCCTCCTTGATCGCAACGAACCGAGGGTCGGCCGCCAGCCGTGCCAGCAGCGGCGGCGCATAGGCCATGGCGCCCGCGCCGACGGGCGCCGCGTAGAGCATCAGCGGCACGGTGGTCGCATCTCGGATGTACCGATGATGCTCGATGACACAGTCGTCGGCGTGGCCGAGCGCCCAGCTATTGGGAGGAAATACCAGGAGCCCGTCCGCACCGGCCTGCTCCAGTGTGGCCGCCTCTCGCGCGGCCTCCAGGCTCGACTCGTGATTGACCCCGGAGACGATTAAGCAATCCTTCGGAGCGTGCTCGCGCGCCAGCTCCACCACGCGCCGCTTTTCGGCCAGCGACAGCACGAAGTTTTCGCCGGCATGGCCGTTGACCAATAGCCCGTTGATGCCGGGCGCGGACGTGACCGAAGCGAGATGCGCCGCGAGCTTCACCTCGTCGATCGCAAAGTCAGGCGTCATCGGCACGATCGTGGCGGCATTAATGCCGCGCAGGCGGTCGCTGAATGTCCGCATCCCGGCTGACATCAGCTAGTGAATGATCTGGTCGAGGAACGTCCTGGCCCGCTCCGACTTCGGATGCTTGAAGAACTCCTCCGGAGCAGCCTGCTCGACCACCTTCCCCTCGTTCATGAACACGATCCGGTCGGCGACCTCGCGGGCAAAGCCCATCTCATGGGTCACGCACAGCATGGTCATGCCCTCTTCCGCGAGCTTCTTCATGGTCTCCAGCACCTCCTTGACCATTTCGGGGTCGAGCGCCGAGGTCGGCTCGTCGAACAGCATGATCTTCGGCCGCATGCAAAGCGCGCGGGCGATGGCCACACGCTGCTGCTGGCCGCCCGAGAGCTGCCCGGGGAATTTTTCGGCCTGGTCCGGAATCCGGACCTTGGTGAGGAAATGCATGGCGAGGTCCTTCGCTTCCGCCTGCGACATGCTGCTCACGGTCATTGGCGCCAGGATACAGTTCTCCAGCACCGTCATGTGCGGAAACAAGTTGAAGCTCTGGAACACCATGCCGGTGTCGCGCCTGACCGCATCGATGTTCTTGCGCTGGTGGTCGAGCTCGATGCCGTTGACGTAGATCAGGCCTTCATCGTGCTTCTCGATATGGTTGATGCAGCGGATGAGCGTCGACTTTCCCGAGCCGGAGGGACCGCAGACCACGATCTTCTCGCCCTTGGCAACCTTGAGATCGACCTCGTTCAACGCGGTGAAGTCGCCATAGTGCTTATAGACGGCTTCCATGCGAACCGCAGGCACCTCGCGCAAATGTGGCTGCGCCATTGTGCCTTCGGCACCACTAGCCGTATTCATCGATATCTCGCTCATGCGCGAGCCTCCACGCTTGCTTGCGCAACCGGCGCCCTCGCCGCGACCCGCCTGGATTTCGCCGCGCTCGACCGACCAAAATGCTTCTCCAGCCGGCGCTGAACCGCATCCCAGACCGAGGTGAGGATCAGGTAATATGCCGTTGCGGCCGCATAGACTTCGAGAATCTGGAAGTGTTCCTGCATCAGCATGTCGCTGCGCCGCATCAGCTCCTCGACCGAGATCACCGACGCGAGCGAGGTTGCCTTCAGCAGTGAATTGATGGAGTTGCCGAGCGGCGGAATCATCAGCCGGAACGCCTGCGGCAAGGTCACACGGCGGAACGTGACCCAGGGCGACAGGCTGAGCGCCCAGGCGGCTTCGCGCTGTCCCGCCGATACGGCCATGAAGCCGCTGCGCACGATCTCGGCGAGATAGGCCGCCTCGTTGAGGATCAGGCCGACCAGCGCGCAGGTGATCACCGAGAACTTGATTCCCAACTGCGGCAAGCCGCTATAGATCACCACGAGCTGGATGAGCAGCGGCGTGCCACGGAAGAACCAGACGTAGAGCCGCGAGAAGCCCGACAGCACCGGGTTGGACGACATGCGCATCAACGCGATGCCCATGCCGAGAATTAATCCGCCTACGACGGCCGCCACTGTCAGTCCGATGGTGACGAGCACACCCTTCATCAGGAAGTAATTGAAGAAGTAGTTGACGGCGGCCGTCGGACTGAAATGGCTCATCGGCTCGTCTCCGTATCTCAGGTCGGACCGGGGCCGGCGATCGCAAGCGGCTGATCGGCCGGCATGCTGGTCAGGCCGAACTTGTCGAACAGCGCCTGGTAGCTGCCATCGGCACGCATCGCGTTCAGCGCCTTGACGATGGCATCCGCCACCGTCTTGTTGCGGAAGCCGAGCGTGGTACGCGCCGTGCCAAGACCGCTCAGCACTTCCTTGACGCGACCGCGGCCAACAAGATCGCGCGCCACGCTGTCAACGAGGAGCGCATTGTCGACTTGGCCTGCGAGCAGCGCGCTCACGACGTTGGTCGCTGTCGGGAACGTGCGCATCTCGATGGCAGGACCGCCCTTCGCTACGTTCGCATCGCTGAGCTTCTTGAGCCAATTCATCTGGTAGGTGCTGACCTCGACAGCGGACGTTTTTCCGATCAGGTCATTTTCGGTAGCAATTTTTATGCCGCTATCGGGCGCAACCACGACCGAAATGGCCTGAATGGCATACGGCAGCATGTACATCAGCTTCGAGCGTTCCTCCGTCCAGAACATGCCGGTGTCGATGCCATCGATGCGGCCCGCGTTCATGGCCGGGATCATCGCCGGAAAATCCATCCGGACGAGTTCGACCGGAAGACACAACCGTTTGCCGAGCTCGGCGGCGAGTTCCACGTTGAGGCCCTGCAACTGGCCGTCCTTGTCGACGAACTGCTGCGGCGGATTGGTCGGGTTGATGGAGAGCTGCAACTTGCCGGGCGCAATCAGATTGTCGTCGGTGATCGCGGGCGTGCAGGCGGCATGGGCCGCCGCGGATGCGAGAACGAGTGCCGCAGCGGCACCCAAGCGAAGCAGTGTCGAGAGCATGTGATACCTCCAGTAAGACGCCAATAACCAGTCCCTCGTCCGGGATTCCTCTCTATGTTCTTGGATACGGCCGGCCGGATCTCGCAACACGGCAGGCGGCATCGTCTTCGATCCCACTCAGGCCGGTCCCGACATCGGCTTGAGCTGGATGCGCATAAAATTCCTCACCAGCGATTCGAACGGACCGAATCCCTTCACCTCCAGAAACTCCGGCGTCTCGAACGCCCAGCGCCCTGCGACCTCGTACATGGCCGCGTATTTCGGCCCGTCGCCGATCGAGACGAACCGCTTTGCGGAGAGCCAGCCGGGACAGGCGAGCAGATCGGGAAAATGCCTCTGCTCGTACCAGGCGTTGAACGCGGCTTCATGCTCGGAATCGATGTCGACCCGCACGATGTGGATGAAGGCTTCGTCGGCCATCGATACGCCCCTCACGCCAGACGAATATCGCCGGTCGCGCGCGCCGCATCGACCGTCGTTGCAATGGCGTCGCATAGCGCAGGCAAGACTGGCAGCAGCGGCGGCCGCGGATCCGCGTTACGGATCAGGCCGAGAGCCTTGAGCCCGACCTTCATGCGCGTATGCATGTCCATGATCGGCGCGGGTCCATAGACCGCCCGGACGACCGGATAAAGCCGTTCGTTGACGGCGCGCATCGCCTTGAGATCGTCGGCGAGCGAGGCCTGCCACAGCGCGACGAATAGATCCGGCGCGAGACTGACGAGACCCGAGAGAATGCCGTCGCCGCCAACGGCCAGCTGCGGCAGGAACCAGTTGAAGTTCGACGGCAGGATCGCGACGGAGGGATCGGCCTGCTTCACTGCCCGACGGTTCTCGTCATAGGCCAGCATGGTGTCGCTACCTTCCTTGATCGCGATGACGCTATCGAGGGCCGCAATCTTCGCCAGAGTCTCCGGCGCATAGCCGACGCCGGACGCCAGCGGATATTGGAAGATCGACACGGGAATCCCGATGGCGGAACTGACCGCCTGCACGAAGGCCACCGGTGCGCGTGAGGTCGCCGATGCACCGCCGCCGAGCGGTGCGGGCGGAAACAACACGGCGCAATCGGCGCCGGCAGCTTCCGCAAGCTGCGCCTGGTGGATCGCTTCCGCCGTGGAATGCGCGATGATGCCTGAAAGCAGCGGCTTGCTGCCGATCTGCCCGCGCGTCCGCTCGATCACGGCCTGACGTTCATCATCCGAGAGCGACCCGCCCTCGCCGGCATGTCCGTTGACGAACACCGCCGCGATCCCGTCCGGACAGGCGCAATAGTCGAGCACGCGGGCATAACCGTCCCAGTCGATCGAGCTGTCATCCCTGAAGGGCAGCACGGTCGCGACCGTGACGCCGCGCAAGTCGGGTGTCTTCATCGGCTTGCTCATGACGGTTTGCGCCGGGGAAATTTGAGGCTCGCCCGCGCCTTCAGCACTTCGAGGCCCCCCTCGTTGCGGGCGCTTGCCTCCCAGATGATGGTGCGGGTCTCGTCGTGCTGTTCGGAGATCCAGACGTCGAAGGTCAGCGTGTCGCCATAGAACACCGGCCCGGTGAACCAGAACCGATCCTCCACCGACACGCCGATCGTGCCGACCAGCTCGCTGGTGAGGACGCTGGTGCAGAGGCCCGCGACCATGATGCCTGGCGCGAGCCTGCGGCCGAAGCGCGTCGCGCCCGCATAGACCTCGTCGACGTGGACGGGGCCGAAATCGCCGGTCGCGGCGATGTAGAGCGCGCCATCCGCCTCGGTGATGGTCTTGCTCAGGCTGACCCTATCATTCACCTTCAGATCATCGAAGGACTTTGGCTCGTACATGTCTCAGACCTTGGTGAAGGGAACCAGCGTCGCAGTGCCATCCACCACGGTCGCGCCTGAGGGCGACAGCGTGCAGGTGACCCGGCAGACCGCGTCATCGCCGGCAACCGAGACGATTTCGGCCCTGGCTTCGACGGAATCGCCGACGATGACAGGCGCGGCAAAATTCAGCGCGATGCTGCCGATCCGCCGCGTCGGCCCGCCGAGCTGGCTGAGGCAGGTGGTGGCAAGGCCGCCGACCGCGAGCTCGAAGGCGACCATGTTGGAGGCGCCCGCTTTCTTCGCACGAACGGCATCAACATAGAGACCGCCGAGATTGCCGCTGATGCCGGTGAACATGGCCTGCTCGGCGACCGTCATGGTCTTGCGGAAGGCGAAGGTCGCGCCGGGCTTGAGAGGTGCGTGAGACATGAAGCGTTCCTTAGAGCTGCAAGCCATTCTTGATGGTGCTGCGCGCAACCAGCATGCGGTGGATTTCGGAGGTGCCGTCATAGATGCGGGTGACGCGGGCGTCGCGATACATGCGCTCCAGCGGCAGGTCCTTGCTGAAACCCATGCCGCCGAACACCTGGATAGCGCGGTCGACAACGCGGCCCTGCATTTCGGAGGCCGCGACCTTGATCATCGAAACCTTGTCGCGCGCATCCCGCCCCTGATCGATGTCCCAGGCGGCGTTCACCACCATCATCTTGACGCCGAAGATCTCGGTGGCGGAATCGGCAATCAGCTTCTGCACCATCTGGAAGTCGCCAATCAGCTGGCCGAACTGGCGCCGCTCTCCGGCGTGCTTGCGCATCATCTCGAGCGCACGCTGCGCCATGCCGACGGCGCGCGCACCGATATGAGCGAGGCGAATCTGGAGCACGCTCTGCATGATCAGCTTGAAGCCACCGCCGACCTCGCCGAGCACGGCCGCTTTCGGAATGCGGCAGTCCTCGAAGCTCAGCTCGGCATGGCCGTAGCCGCGATGGCCCATCATCGGCTGGGTGCGCGCGACCTTGAAGCCGGGCGTGCCGCGATCGACCAGGAACAGCGTGATGCCGCCGCGCGCGCGCTTCTCCTTGTCGGTCAGCGCCATCAGGATCACGTAGTCGGCGATGTCGCCGTCGCTGATGAAATGCTTGGTGCCGTTGAGCACCCAATTGTCGCCATCGAGATGAGCCGTGGTGCTGATCGATGCAGCGTCGGAGCCGGCGCCCGGCTCGGTGATCGCCATGGCGCAGATCTTGTCGCCTTTCACCGTGGGCAGCAGATAGCGATCGACCTGCTCGCCCTTGCAGGCCATCAGCATCGGATAGACCTGGCCGAACACGCGCCGGATCAGCGCATCGGAGGTCTTGCCGAATTCTTCCTCGACGAGGCAATGCTCGATGCAGGACAGCCCGCCGCCGCCAACGTCGGCCGGCATGTTCATCGCGTAAAGGCCGAGCCTCTGTGCCTTGGCCTTGGTCACTGCCAGGGCATCGGCCGGCACCGTGGCCGTCCGCTCGACCTCGTCTTCCAGCGGTTGCACCTCCATTTCGACGAAGCGGCGGACGGTGTCGACCAGGAGGCGCGTCTCTTCAGGGATTGAGAAGTCGATCATTGCGCGACTCCCACAGCCTTGCCGGCAACCATGGCGTCAATGTCGGCAGCGCCGTAGCCGATCTCGCCGAGCAACTCGCGGGTCTGCGCACCCAACCGCTGCGGCACCAGCCGCACTTCCGGTGTCTGGCCGTCATAGCGGGCGGGATGCGCGACCATCCGGATTTGCGCGCCCCCGGCACTCTCGGCGCTCTTGAACACGTCGAGATGCTTCAACTGGGGATCGGCTTCTAGGTCGCGATAGTCCTGCACCGGCGCGTGCCAGATCCGCGCCGCTTCGAGCGAGGGCAACCATTCCGCCGTCGACTTTTGCTTCAGACGCGCTGTGACGATCCGCGTGATTTCCTCACGCTTCGAAAAACTGTCGGCCTCGCCAAATCGCCTCAGCTCTTCACAATCGAGCCCTGCCGCGAGCGCTTTGGGCGCTGCCATGGAGATCGCGAGATGACCATCGGCCGTGGCGTGAATGCCGTAGGGCCCGGGGCTGAACCAGGCGGCGATGCCGGCCGGACCGCGCGGCGTCGGCGACGGAGCGCCGTTCAGCCATGCCGTCAGCGGCTCAACCTGGAGATCGAGCGCGGCCTGATAGAGGTTGACCTCGACGAGCTGTCCCTTCCCGGTCTTCGTCCGCGCGAACAGAGCGGCGAGAATGCTCATGGCATAGAGCGAAGCCGCATGCTGATCGACGATCACTGCGCCGACAGCGGTCGGCTCTCCATCGGCGCGCCCGGTCCGCATCGCAAGGCCCGACAGAGCCTGGAGCAGGAGATCCTGTCCCGGACGATCCTTGTACGGCCCATCCGATCCAAAGCCGGTCGCGACCGCATAGATCAGACCTGGATTGATCGCCTTGAGCACGTCGTAGCCGAGGCCGAGCTTGGCCATGGTGCCCGGACGGAAATTCTCCATCACCACATCCGCGGTCGCGACCAGCTTCTTCACCGCCGCGATGCCGTCGGGATGCTTGAGATCGACCGCGAGGCTACGCTTGTTGCGCCCCGTCGCCAGATGATTGACGCTATCGCCGGCGACGAAATGATTGGCCACCGCCCAGTTGCGCTGAAACGCGCCCTCGATCGGCTCGACTGCGATGACGTCGGCGCCGAGATCGGCGAGCGTCTGCGCAGCCAGCGGGCCTGCAAGGTAGTGATTGAAGCTGAGGATCTTGACGCCGTCGAGCAGGTTCATCCGTTCTCACCCAGTTTAAGCAGCCGCAACTGGCGCGCCGCGCCACGCCAGATCGAACGTCTTGACCAGGGCGTACGCGGCCGCATCCTGCGCAGCCGGCAGCGGCAGCCGCGGCGGACGCGGACCGCCGACCGAAAACCCCATATGGCCGAGCAGCGCCTTGCTGCCAGCGACATAGGCCTGGCCGCCGACGAATTCGATCACCGGCAGATATTTGAGATAGAGCTCGCGCGCCTCCTTGATCGCCCCCTCATCGGCGACGAGGGTGAAGATGCGCGCCATCTCCGATGGCACGACGTTGGAGGCGACAGCGACCCAGCCCTGCGCCCCTTCGACGAAGGATTCGAAGCCGAGAATGCCGCCGAAAACGGTCATCCTGTCGCCGCAGAGCCGGATGATGTCGCGCACCCGCGTCACCTCCAGCGTCGACTCCTTGATATAGAGACAGTTGTCGATCTCGGCGATGCGCGCCACCAGAGGCGGCTTGAGATCGACATTGGCGGTCGCCGGATTGTTGTAGACCATGATCGGCAGCGAGATCGCGTCGGCCACCGACTTATAGTGGTGGACGAGCTCGTCGTCGGTCGGTGTCGAGTAGAACGGTGGAATGATCATGACGCCGTCCGCGCCCAGTTTTTCGGCACGGCGGCTGAGACGAACCACCTCGCGCGTGTCCTCCGCGCCGGTGCCGATCAGCACGGGCACCCGCCCGGCAGCCTGAGTGATGACGACCTCGGCCACCAGCGCTTTCTCGTCATCGTCCAGCGACAGGAACTCACCGGTTGAGCCGAGCGGGATCAGCCCGTGAATGCCTTCCGCGATCTGCCAGTCCACGAACGCGCGAAGCGCCGCGACATCGACCTCGCCGGACGGCGTGAACGGGGTGATCATGACGGTGTAGGTGCCGCGAAACGACTTCATCAGGGAACTGCCGGGCGATCGGGTGAATTCAGGGACTGGCGGCCGACTGCGGAATATCCGCAGTGTTTATGCAAACGATTGCGTAACTGGCTCTGCATTGGGCAACACCATCCATTTTTTGAGCTTGATCCGAGTGGAATTAGCTCATAGCTTTTTGCAATCGTTTGCAGTCTATCGGCAGGTTGGATGAGCGTCACGCTCAAAGATGTGGCACAGGCGGCCCGCGTTTCGATCAGCACCGCGTCTCGTGCGCTGACCGGAACGGGCCTGACCAGCGAGCGCACGCAGCAGCGCCTGACGCGCATCGCGCGTGAGCTCGGCTATCGGCCGAACCCGATCGCGCGCGGATTGAAGACTGGACAATCGCGGCTTGTCGCGCTTCTCGTGCACAACCTCACCAACGCCTCGTTCCAGGTGATGGCCGAAGTGGTGCAGGCGCGGCTGAAGGCGCTGGGTTACCAGATGCTTCTGTGCATCGGCGGCGACGACCCCAAGCAGGAGAGCGACACCCTCACCACGCTGGTTGATCATCGCATCGACGGATTGATCGTGGTGCCCACCGGCAAGAACGGCCCGCAGCTCAAGGCGCTGGCGAAGGACGTCCCGATCGTCTGCCTGGTGCGTCGCGATGACGCAACCGACCTCGAGACCGTGCTCGCTGACGATCCGCAAGGCGCCTATCTCGGCACGCGCCACTTGATCGAGCTCGGACACAGGCGCATCGGGCTGATCGTCGGCCGCCAGGACACCACGTCCGGCCGCGAGCGCCTGTCCGGTTATGTCCGCGCGTTGCGCGAGGCAGACATCGCCAAGGACGACACATTGATCCATGCCGGCCATTTCGAACCCGAGACCGGCGCGACCGGCGCGCGCAAGCTGCTCGACCTCTCCCGCCCGCCCAGCGCGATCTTCGTCGCCAACCACGAGGCAACGCTCGGCGTGCTGCGCGTCACCGCGGAGCGGAACATCGCTATTCCCGACGATCTCTCGCTGCTCTGCTACGAGGACATGCCCTGGTTCGAATGGCATCGTCCGGCCATCAGCATCGTGGACAATGGTGCACGCGATCTCGCCAATCTCGCCGTCGACCGGCTGCTGCAGCGCATGGACGCCAAGGGGAATGGCAATGACGGCGTTCGCGAATATCGCGTCGGCGCCCGGCTGATCAAGCGCGACTCCTGCCGCCAGATCGACTCTGCGAGCAAGCCCAAGCCGTCCATCCCCAAATCCAAATCGTCTGCGGCCAAATCGTCCGCCGCGAGGCCCGCGAAGGTCTGATCGATGCCCTATGTCGAAGTGCTCGCCCCACCAGTTCCGTCCCAGCGCAAGGCCGCGCTGGCGAGGTCCGTGACCGACGGCCTGATGTCGGCGTTCGGCGTGACGGCTGACACGGTCACGCTCTATTTCCTTCCCATTGCGCCCGACGACTACGCGCATGCCGGCACATTCGGCGCACAGCACACCGGCCAGCGCATCCTGCTCAAGGTGCACGCGTTCCGGCGCAGCGAGCCCGAGCGCCGCGCCGCCGCCATCGCCCTGACCCGCGGCGTGTGCGGCGCCTATGGCGTACCCGACGACGACGTCGCAGTCTATTTCTGCGATCGCGACCGCAGCGAGGTCTCCCACGATTCCAAGCTCGCCAGCGACTGACGGGGCACGCCATGGACCGCTTCTACAGCCAAGACCAGAAGGCTCTGCGCGACACCGCCCGCCGCTTCGCGGAAGCCGAGATCCTGCCGCGCGCCGCCACGATCGATCGCGAAGACCGGTTCGACGGCGCGCTCTACAAGGGCATGGCCGATCTCGGCCTGTTCGGCATCTGCCTGCGCGAAGGCGCTGGCGGCGCGGGGCTCGATGCAGTGGCCGCCTGCATCGCAATGGAGGAACTGGCGCGCTGCTCCGGCGCGGTTGCCAATGCCTTCGCGATTCCGGTCGAAGCCGTGCTGTTCTTCGACCATCATGGCACCGATGCGCACAAGGCACTGATCCCGAAAATCCTGAGCGGCGACATCATCCCGGCCACCGCCGTCTCCGAGCCCGACCACGGCTCCGATGTCGCGGGCATCCGCACCAACGCGGTGCGCGAGGGCAACGGCTGGCGGCTCAACGGCACCAAGGCCTGGGTCACGCTCGGCGGCGTCGCCGATCGGATCATGGTGTTCGCGCGCACCGGCGAGGATGCAGGCCACCGTTCCATCTCGTGCCTGCTGGTCGATGGCGCCCTGCCCGGCATCGCCCGCGGCAAGAACGAAGAGCTGCTCGGCATGCACGGCCTCGACGACTGCCAAATCACCTTCTCGGACGTGCAGCTGCCGGCCGACAGCGTGATGGGACCGGAGAACCAGGCCTTCAAGATGGCCATGAGCAATTTCAACTTCAGCCGGCTGATGATGGCCTCGATGGCGCTCGGCATGGCGCAGGCAGCCTTCGAGGACGCCACCGCCTATGCAAAGGACCGCAAGCAGTTCGGCCAGGCCATCATCGGATTCCAGGCGGTGCAGTTCATGCTGGCGGACATGTCCACCGACATCGCGGCTGCGCGCCTGTTGATCCACCACGCCGCACGCCTGCACGATGCCGGGGAACCGATCGCCAAGGAGGCGGCGCAGGCAAAACTGTTCACGACCGACATGGCGATGAAACACGTCTCCAACGCGCTTCAGATCCATGGCGGCAACGGCTATTCGCGCGAGTATCGCATCGAGCGGCTGTTCCGCGACGTGCGCCTCGCCCAGATCTACGAAGGCACCAACCAGATCCAGCGGCTCATCATTGCCCGCCAGGTCGAGAAGGAGGCCGCATGATGCGGGGCGCGCGCGCATGCTGAGCATCATCACCGCGGCAGAGGCCGCAGGCCTGATCCGCGACACTGATACGCTGATCGTCGGTGGCAATGGCGGCACCGGCGCTGCCGAGGCCATCCTCGTCGCGCTGGAGCAGCGCTTCATCGGTGGCCATGGCCCGCACAATCTGACGCTGATCAACATCACCGGCGTCGGTGCCGTGACCGAGAAGGGCCTCTGTCATCTCGCCCATGAAGGCCTGATCGCGCGCGTGATCGGCGGCAATTTCGGCCTTCAAGTGCCGTTCATGCGGCTCGTCCGCGACGAGCTGATTGACGCCTACAACTTCCCGCAGGGGGTGATGAGCCAGCTCTGCCGCGCCATGGCGGCGAAACATCCCGGCGTGCTCACCCATGTCGGCCTCAACACTTACATGGACCCGCGCCAGGACGGCGGCCGCATGAACAAGCGCACCACCGCGCCGCTGGTCGATTTGCTCGAGCTGCAGGGCCAGTCGTGGCTGCTCTACCGCGTCCCCGCCCCGCCCGATGTCGCCATCATCCGCGGCACCTCCGCCGATGAAGACGGCTACATCAGCATGGAGCACGAAGGCACCACGCGCGAAGATCTGTCGATCGCGCAAGCCGTGCACAATGCCGGCGGCACCGTGATCTGCCAGGTGAAGCGGATTGTGAAGCGCGGCTCGATCCATCCGCAGATGGTGAAGATCCCCGGCTTCTTGATCGACCACATCGTGCTCGAGCCCGATCAGATGCAGACCTACGGCACCGCCTACGATCCGGCGCGGTGCGGCGAAACGCGTGTGCCCGAGGCGATGATCACGCCAGATCCGCTGACCGAGCGGCGCGTGATCGCCCGCCGCGCCGCCTTCGAGCTGCGCCCGCGCGACGTCGTCAATCTCGGCGTCGGCATCTCCGCGATGATCCCCAATGTCGCGGCCGAGGAAGGCATCTCGGATTTGATTACGCTGACGGTCGAATCCGGCGTGGTCGGCGGCGTGCCGGGCCATGCGCGCGAATTCGGCACCGCGATCAACCCGCGCGTCATCCTCGACCAGGCCTACCAGTTCGACTTCTACGACGGCGGCGGGCTGTCCTGCGCCTTTCTCTCCTTCGCGGAGGTCGACCAGGCCGGCAACGTCAACGTCACCCGCTTCGGCGACCGCCGGGACGGCTCCGGCGGCTTCATCGACATCACGCAGAACGCCAAGCGGCTGATCTTCAGTGGCACCATGACGGGCGGCAAGTTCGACATCGGCGTCGAGAACGGCCGCCTCGCGATCCGGCGTGACGGCGCCTTTCGCAAGTTTGTACCCCAGGTTGGCCAGATCAGCTTCAGCGCCTCGCTCGCCGCACAACGCGGCCAGCATGTCAGCTACATCACCGAGCGCGCCGTGTTCGAGCTCGAGAACGGCAGCGTGACGCTGACCGAAATCGCGCCGGGTGTTCGGCTCGAGGAGGACATTCTCGCCCATATGGGCTTCAGGCCTAGCATCAGCCCGCAACTGAAGGACATGGATGCGCGCATCTTCCGGTCCGGCCCGATGGGGATCGCGCAGAGCTTCAAGGCGTTGCCGGCCCGGCCGCGCAAGGTCGCCTGAGGGATCCAGATGGACACAAGCGCTCCCATCAATCTCCGTTACGAGGACATCGCGCTCGGCGCGGAGTTCGAGACCGCCGTGCACACGGTGATGGAGGCCGATATCGCAACCTTTGCCGACGTCACGCGGGACCATCATCCGCTTCATCTCGATGGTGCCTACGCGCGCTCCCGCGGCTTTCCCGCCGTGATCGGCCACGGCCTGTTCGGCCTGTCGCTGATGGAAGGGCTGAAGTCGGAGCTGAAGTTGTATGAGGAGACTTCAGTGGCGTCACTCGGCTGGGACGAGGTGAAGTTCAAAGGCCCCATCGTCGCCGGCGACACCTTGCGCGTGCGCTTCCGCTTCGTCGAGAAGCGACCAACCAGGAATCCGGAGCGCGGCATCGTCGTCGAGACGCTCGACCTCCTCAACCAGCGCGACGAGGTGGTGACGGCCGCACGTCACATCTCGCTGATCCTGACCCGGCAAGCCGACGCGACGGCGGCCACGTGACAACGAAGAAGACGTCGGACCGGAGAACGGCTCCTCTGCCACCCACGATTTGATTGGAGTATTCAGATGCGCTTTCCCAAGACCTTCTCCGCCCTCGCTTTGCTGGTCGGCCTTGCGCAGGCGGCCAGCGCCCAGACCTGTACGCCAAAGGTGCCAGCATCGAGCCTGATCGAGGCGCAGAAATGGCAGATGTCGATCAACCCGACGCTGCCGCCGCAGCAATTCGTTGACGACAAGGGTGAGTTGCAAGGCCTCAATGTCGAGCTCGCCCGCGAGATCGCCAAGCGCATCTGCGTCGAGGCGGTGTTCCTGCGCATGGACTTCCCACCGATGATCCCGGCGCTGCGCTCCGGTCGCTTCGATGCCATCAACACCGGCCTGTTCTGGACCGAGGAGCGCTCGAAGATGCTCTACCTCGTGCCTTACGCGCAGCAGGCGATCAGCATCTACACCGACCCCTCCTCCAGCCTGAAGCTGGAGAAATTCGAGGATCTCGCCGGCCGCGTGGTGGGCGTGGAATCGGCGACCTACACCGAGCGCAAGGCGCGCGAGTTCAACACCGAGATGGTCGCCAAGGGTCTCAAGCCGATCGAGCTGCGCACCTTCACCACCGTCACCGCGACCTCGGCGGCGCTGCGCGCCGGCCAGCTCGAGGCCGCGCTCAACATCAACGAGACCGCCAACGCGCTGGAGCAGAAGGGCATCGCCAAGATTTGGGTCCGCGACATCGCCGGCACCGACATCACCTTCGCCTTCCGCGACAAGCTGCTCGCACAAGCCTTCGCCGACGCGCTGACCGCAGCCCGCGCCGACGGTACCTATGACAAGCTGTTCGACAAGTTCGGCATGACCAAGCTGAAGGCCACGACGTTCGCCATTCGCGGCGACGGGCCGACGAACTGAGGAACGGGCGCGCCTGCCACATTCACCGCCGTCATCCCCGCGCAACCGCGAAGCGGTTGTCGCTGGAGGTGCGAGCCTTGCGATGCAACAGCATCGCAAGGTGAAGCCTCGAAGGATGAGCTACGGGCGCTCGCAGCTCATCCTTCAAGGCGCGCAAGAGCGCGCACCTCAGGATGACGATTTAGCTTGTGGCATCACACACCAGGCTCGACTTGCCGCGGCTCAGTACCTCGCCCGCGCCCTTGTCGCCGACGATCTTGCCTTGCTCGTACACCACCCGGCCCCGCGCGATGGTGGTGACGGGCCAGCCGGTGACGTCAAAGCCCTCCCACGGCGTATAGTCGGCGCCGTGATGCAGGTCGGCCTGTTGAATTGGCTTCTTCAGCTTCGGGTCCCACAGCACGATATCAGCATCGAAGCCGACACCGATCGAGCCCTTACGCGGATAGAGGCCGTAGATGCGGGCATGGTTGGTCGCCGTCAGCTCGACGAATTTTTGCAAGCTGATCCGTCCCTTCGACACGCCCTCGGAGAACAGGATCGGCAGTCGCGTCTCGACACCGGGGATGCCGTTCGGCACCCAGCGGAACGAGGTGCGCGCATTCGGCGTCAGCTTGCCCTTGGGATCGTCGTAGCGGAACGGGCAATGGTCGGACGAGAAGGTCTGGAACACACCCGTGGTGATGCCCTCCCAGATCGCCTGCTGGCTCTCGGCATCGCGCGGCGGCGGCGAGCAGACGTACTTCGCGCCTGTGATGTCCATGTTCAGGCCCTTCATGTCGTCGGCCGTCAGCGTGATGTATTGCGGGCAGGTCTCCGCATGGACAGGCAATCCGCGCTGCTGGGCCCAGCGCACCTGCTCCATCGCCTCGCGTCCGGAGACATGCACGATCATGATGGGAACGCCGATCACCTCGGCATGGCTGATGGCGCGATGCGTCGCCTCGCGCTCGACCGCCTGCGGCCGCGAGGTGCCGTGATAATAGGGCGCGATGTGGCCTTCGCGCTCCAGCCTGGCGGTGAGGAAGCGGATGGCGTCGTAGCCTTCGCAGTGGACCATCACCAGCGCCTCCTCGCGGCGCGCGACCTCGAAGACCTCGAGCAGCTGCTTGTCGCTGAGCACGAGGTCGTCATAGGTCATGAACACCTTGAACGAGGTGTAGCCGTCCTTGACCAGCGCCGGCAGCTCCTGCCCGAGCACGACCGCGGTCGGATCGGAGATGATGAGGTGGAACGCGGTGTCGATATAGCACTCGCCCTCGGCGAGCTTGCGGTAGTTCTCGACGCAGGTGCGCAGCGACGTTCCCTTCTCCTGAAGCGCAAACGGCAGCACCATGGTGTTGCCGCCGGCAGCCGCCGAGCGCGTCGCCGACGCAAAATCGTCGGCCATCACCACGTCGGGGCCTGAGGCTTGCGAGATGTGGACGTGACTGTCGATGCCGCCCGGCAGCGCCAACAGGCCTGTCGCATCTATCTCGCGGGCCGCGCCTTCGAGATGATCGGCAATGCTGACGATGCGGCCGTCGCGAATGCCGATATCGGCGCGAAACTCGTCGCTGGCCGTCACAATAGTGCCGCCGCGAATGGCGAGATCGAGCTGGGTCACAGGCGTCTCCGTTACTTGATGACCGCTGATGTCTGGAAGATCCGGCCCCAATCGGCAAGAGCCCCAATGTCACCGCCGGCGCGCCCGAGGGTCCGCCACAGCGTGACCGCGACGGAATCCAACACGACGATATCCAATTCCCGTTCGAGCGGGGCGGCAAGCGCGGCGCCGTCGAGATTGGTGCAGAGGATGACGACGGCGTCGGCCCCTTCGGCTGCGACCGCACGGATCATGCCGGCAATCGTTTCAGTCGCGACCTCGCCGAACGAAAAATTATCGCGCAGGCCGAGATGCCGCTCGGCGTGCGGCGCGATTCCCTCCTCGGCCCAGACATCGGCGATCCGCCGCTGCACGTCGTCGGTATAGGGTGAGACCAGGCCGATACGATTGGCGCCGAGCGCGCGGGCAGCATCGATGCAGGCGAGCGTCGACGTCGTCGCCGGCACGCTCGTGCGCGCCGTGATCGCCTCGCACAAGCTCCGGTCGCGGCCGATACCGAGCCAGCTCGCCGAGGTGCCGTTCCAGGCGATGGCATCGACCTTGGCATCCGCCAGCAGATCCGCCGCCGGCAGCATGACCGAGGCGTCGAACTGGTTCAGCGCCGCGGCGTCCAGCGCGATCTCGGTGACGCGGAAGCGCGAGAAATGCGCGGTGACGTCGTCGACGCCATCCAGCATGGCGCTGGTGACGGGCTCGAGCACCGAGTTGGAGGACGGCGTGATCATGCCGAGACGCTTGCGCATGGCTCTACCTTACGACGCCTGCGCAAGCCGCGTCGACTCCTCCCGGATCAAAGCCAGGATGTGGCGCTTGGCGTCATTGAATTCGGGGCTGGTGATGTCGCGCGGCCGCGGCAGGTCAAAATTGACGGCTTCGCGGATCCGGCCCGGCCGCTTGGTCATCACCACGATCTTGTTGCCGAGCACCAGTGCCTCGTCGACGCTGTGGGTGACGAAGACGATGGTGCAGCGGCGCTTCTGCCAGATCGCGACCAGTTCCTCCTGCATTTCGAGCTTGGTCTGGGCATCCAGCGCAGCGAACGGCTCGTCCATCAGGATGACGCTCGGATTCATCAGCAGCGCGCGGGCGATGCCGACCCGCTGGTTCATGCCGCCGGACATCTCGGAGGGATGATGGTGCTCGAAGGCGCGCAGGCCGACGAGATCGATGAACTCCATGGCGCGATGGTGCCGCTCGGCCTTGCCGACACCCTTGAGCTTGAGATGGAACGCGATGTTGTCGATCGCCGTCAGCCACGGCATCAGGGTCGGCTGCTGGAACACCACGCCGCGGTCCGAGCCGGGTCGCTCCACCTGCTTGCCGTCGACCAACGTCCGCCCGGAGGTCGCTTGCTCGAAACCGGCGATGATGTTGAGCAGGGTGGACTTGCCGCAGCCGGACGGGCCGAGCAGGCAGACGAAATCATTGGCCTCGATGTCAAGATTGATGTTGTCCAGCGTCAACAGGTCGCGGCCGCGCCGCTTGTCGGAAAACACCTTGACGATGTTGCGAAGCTCGATGGCCGCCATCAGCCTACCCTGCCCTGCACGGTAGTTGTCTGCTGCCAGCGCAGCGTGTGCGCCATGATCGCCTTGAGGCCGAGATCGGAGAGATAGCCGAGCAGGCCGATCGAGATCATCGCAGCTAACACGATGTCGTAGCGCAGGAAATAGTAGGAATCCCACAGCACATAGCCGAGGCCGCTTTTCACCGCGACCATCTCAGCCGTGACAGTCAGCATCCAGGCCGATCCGACCGCGATGCGCAGGCCGGCGAAGATCGAGGGCAGCGCCGCCGGCAGCACGATGTCGGTCAGCATCTGCCGCTGGCTCGCCCCCATCATCGCGCCGGCGCGCACCAGATTGTGATCCACGGTTTTGACGCCATGGATGCTGTTCATCAGCACGGGAAAGAAGGCGCCGAGAAAGACCAGGAAGATCGCGGGCTTGTCGGCGATGCCGAACCAGATGATCGCGAGCGGAATCCAGGACACCGGCGGGATCGGACGCAGCATCTGCAGCGTCGGCTCCAACGTCTTCTCGAACAGGCGCGACCAGCCGATGGCGACACCGGCGAGGATGCCGAGCAGACTCGCCAGCGCAAAGCCGCCGAACACGCGAAGAGCGCTGGCGAGCACGTCACGCAGCCAGTGCCCGGAATAGGTCTGCGTGGTCTCGTCGAAACCGAACACCCAGTCGCCGAGCGCATGCAATACCGCGCTCGGTGCCGGCAGCAGCGCCGGCGGAAGCACGCCGCTGCGGGCGAAGGCTTCCCAGCCTGCAATCAGCAGTGCCGGCACGACGACTCGCTCGAGCCCCTGGAAAACCCGCATCAGTCGAAACGCGCGCCTTGCCGGCGAGACGTTAATAACCGAGGTCATTCTTGGGTTTTCCGGTGGCCTGCTCCAGGAACGAATAGTCCATGTTCTTCTCCGCTTCCGCGGAGACGTCCTTCGCAATGTATTTGAGATCGCGCATCATCGCGGCGATCGCGAGCGTCTGCGCGCGATGGATCGCGGGATCCGGCGAGGCATTTTTCAGCGCCTCGGTCGCCACATTCTTGTCGAGGCCGGTGAGCTTGTTGATGACGTCGATCCACAGCGCCTTATCGGCGATCAGCTTGTTGTCGAGCTCGACCACGGCGCTGACGACGCCCTGGACGCCGGCGCGCTGGCTGGCGATCACGTCCGAACGCGTGACAATCAAGTTGGTCAGATTGCCCGCGGCCTGGTCGTAAGGAAGCACAAAATGCTTGCCCGCCCCGGCGAGCCGGATCTGCGAGGCGAACGGCTCGACCGAACAGATCATGTCGACCTCTCCGCGCTGGAGTGCTGCAAGATGGTCGGACGGATTGGGAATGTTGATGAACTGGATGTCCTTGTTGGGATCGACGCCCTGCTTGAGGAACGCGCCGCGCATGTGGATGTCCTGTGCGTTGCCGCGGGACGCCGCGACCTTGAGCGGCTGGCCGTCGCTCTTCCCCTTGGCGACGATCGCCTTGAACGCAGTCCAGTCATCAGGCGGAAGGTTCAGCTTCGTGGAGGAGAGACATTCCGAGCCGCCGTTGATCTGACCGGACACGGCGACGACGTCAAAACCTTTGTCGAGCGCCGTGATGTAGTGGAGGTAGGTGACCTGCGCGACGTCGATGCTCTTCGACACCAGCGCGGTCAGCACGTCGTTACCCGAGTTGAAGCCAGTCGCCTCGACCTCGACGCCCTTGGCCATGCCTGAAATCAGCGACATCGGCAGGCAGTGCGCACATTTGGCGTAACCGAGCTTGATCTTCGCGGTCTGCGCGATGGCCAGATCGCCTCCGCCGAACATCACCGCCATCACCACGAGGCCCAGTCGCAAACTCGTCCGCATCGCTTACTCCGTTTCGAAAGGGCGCGAAATCCTTCGCGTCGAGCAGGATCATCCGTCGCTCTTCGCCGCAGCGCAATCCGGTTTTTGCATGCTGCATACAATTTGCGCGCTATGCCATTGTTTTCAGCGAGATACGTCGGTATTTTGAGCAAGCAAAAGGGCCGGAAACGGCTAAGATCAACGTGAGAAGCGAGGCACGCGTGCAGCCAAAATCGGAAGCGCCGAAGGGACGAAAGTCACCCAAACTCAAGAGGATGGGCCTGCATGAACGCGCCGCCGCGCGGATGCGGACGATGATCATTCGTGGCGAACTGCCGCCGGGCTCGCAGACCCAGGAGACAAGACTGTCGAAGGAGTTGGGCGTGTCGCGCACGCCCTTGCGTGAGGCGATGAAGGTGCTCGCCGCCGAAGGATTGATCGAGCTGCGCCCCAACCGCAGCCCGCGCATCGCGGGCCTCGCGGTCGACGGCATCTCGGAATTGTTCGAGGCGCTGGCCGGCATCGAACGGCTGGCCGCAGAGCTTGCCGCGGTGCGCGCCACCGAGCGCGATCTCGCCCGCCTGCGCACGCTTCAGACCCGGATGGAGGGTCATCATCGCAACGGCAAGCTCGACGATTACTTCGCCATTAACGGCGATATCCACAACGCCATCGTCCGCATGGCGCGTAACGCGCCGCTGCGCGAGGCGCACGAAACGCTGATCTCCCGCGCCGAACGCGCGCGCTACCTCGCGCTCGGCGCCGACCGGCGCTGGAGCAATTCGGTCGACGAGCATGCGGACATTCTGGCAGCGCTCGAGGCGCGCGACAGCGAAGCGGCCGGCCGCCTGCTTGGCGCGCACGTCGCGCGTACCGGCACCGCCCTGCTCGAAGTGATCGCCACCTCTCAAGCCAAGCAGACAGCGGCGTGACAATGAAGCTGCTCCTGCTCAACCCCAACACCAGCGCCGAGGTCACGCACCTGATGATGGGGGTCGGGCAGCGCGCGGCGTCGCCCGGGACCGAGCTGATCCCCTGCACCGCGACCCGCGGCGTGCCCTATATCGCGACGCGGACCGAGGCACAGATCGGCGGCGCCATTGCGCTGGAGATGCTGGCCGAGCAGCACACGAAGGTCGACGCAGCGATCATCGCCGCCTTCGGCGATCCCGGCCTGTTCGCGGCGCGCGAAACCTTCGACATTCCCGTAGTTGGCATGGCGGAAGCGGCGATGCTGACCGCCTGCATGGCCGGCCGCCGCTTCGCCATCGTCACCTTCGCGCAGGCATTGGGCCCCTGGTACGAAGAGTGCGTCCGCGCCCACGGGCTATGGGAGCGCTGCGCCGCCATCCGCATGCTCGATGCCCCGTTCCGGGCGATCTCCGAGGTCGGCAACGAGAAGGAGGATGTGCTGGTCGATCTCGCGCAGCGCGCGATCGTCGAGGATGAGGCCGACGTGCTGATCTTCGCCGGCGCGCCATTGTCGGGCCTTGCCGAACGGGTCGCCGACCGGATCTCCGTTCCTGTGGTCGATCAGGTCATTGCCGCCGTGAAGCAGGCCGAGGCGCTCGTGGCGCTGCGCCTGCGCAAGGCAACAGCGGGCACCTTCCGCCGGCCTGCCGCCAAGCCGACCATTGGTCTTGCCGAGGCGCTCGCCGCCCGGCTCGAGCATCGCGACAGCTGATCAGAGAGGCGGCCAGCGATGCGAAAAACCCAGTTCGTTCTCGATGACACGGCCGAAGGCAAACAAGCGGGATTCGCATCCCGGCGGCGCGATGATCTGGATGCCGAACGGCCGCTCATTCGCTCCCAGGGGTGCCGGCAGGGTCAGGACCGGGAAACCGACCAGCGACACGATGAAGGTGACGGCAAGATAGTCGATCGGCGTCTCCAGCCGAGCGCCATCGATTGCGGTGACGTCGCTGATCTCGTTCGGCCAGGGCAAGACCGATGCCGCCGGCGCAACCAGGAAATCCGCGCGCGTAAACAGCCCGCAAAAGCTGCGATAGATCGCCGTGCGGCGGCGCTCGGCGTTGAGATAATCTTCGGCGGAGAGTTTTGCGCCCGCCTCGATGTTCCAGATCACGGTGGGAGTCAGTTCGGCGCGGTGCACCTTCAAGAGATCGCCGTAGCTATTGGCGATATGTGCGGCGCGCAGCGTGCGGAAGGCTTCGATCGCGCCGCCGCAATCGGGCGACGAGGGCACGAGATCGGCGACGCGCGCGAGTGCCTCGCAGGCGTTGGCAAAGCGGGCTCGAACGTCGCACGCAACCGGTGCAACGCCGAAATCGGGCGTGACGGCGATCCGGTGACGCCCTGCGATCGCTCGATCGTCGCCGACAACGCCGACCGAGAGCGGATCGTGCGCGTCGCTTCCCCCGCATACCGACAACGCCAGTTCGAGATCATCGACGCTGCGGGCGAGGAAGCCATGAGTGGCCAGCATGTCCCAGCCGAGCGGACGGCGCGGCGACGGAATGCGGCCCGGCGTTGGCCGGATCGAGGCGACACCGCAGAAGCTTGCGGGCGTGCGTACGGAGCCGCCGAAATCGGTGCCGTGCGCCAGCGGCACCATACCGGCCGCGACCGCAACGGCAGAGCCACCGGACGATCCGCCGGAGGTCAGCGCGGGATCGAAGGGATTGCGCGTCGGCCCGCGCAACCGGTTGCTACAAACCGCACCGAAGCCGAATTCCGGCGTGTTGGTCTTTCCCAGAATGATCGCACCGGCGCGCCGCAGCCGCGCAACCACAAGATCGTCCTCGGCCGGGACGTGATCGCCGAACAGAGCCGATCCGTAGGTGGTGGTCAGCCCGCCGGTGTCGGTGAGGTCCTTGATCCCTATCGGTACGCCATGCAGCGGGCCGGTCGGCGCAGGCGCGGCATCGCAGATTTGCGCGGCGCGGCGGGCGCCCTCCGCATCGACCGTGACGAACGCCGCCAACAGGGTATCGAGATTCGCAATCCGCGCGAGGTGCGCCTCGACGGAGTCACGCGAGGACAGTTCGCCCCCGGCGATGGCGCGCGCAAGCTCAGTGGCAGTGAGGTCGCAAACCGATGTCATTGGGCTACCATGCCAAAGCGCGCATCGAAAGGCGAGCGCTTCGGGCACGAGACTTGCTTTCTCCTCTGGAGCAACGGGAGGCAATATCATGGCTGAAGCCCAAGGCGGCCGCTCGCTCGTCGTCGACGCCATCACTCACCGCTATCCGAGCGGCGCGCTCGCGATCGAGAACATCAATCTCGACATCAAGGGCGGCGAGATCATCGCCCTGCTCGGCCCCTCCGGCTGCGGAAAGACCACCCTGCTGCGGATCATCGCCGGCTTCATCGCGCAGAGCCAGGGACGGATCATCATCGGCGACGACATCGTCGATGCGCTACCTCCAAACAAGCGCGCTGTCGGCATCGTGTTCCAGAACTATGCATTGTTTCCGCATCTCACCGTCAGCGACAACGTCGGCTATGGACTGGCCGCTCGCGGGATCGACAAGGCGACCCGCCAGCGCGAGGCCCAACGCCTGCTCGAGCTGGTGCAGTTGCCGACGATGTCGGAACGGCTGCCGCGGCAGCTCTCCGGCGGCCAGCAGCAGCGCGTGGCGCTGGCCCGCGCGCTGGCGATCAAGCCGTCGATCCTGCTGCTCGACGAGCCCTTTGCCGCACTCGACAAGAATCTGCGGCTCGACATGCAGATCGAGATCAAGCGGCTGCAACGCGTCTCCGGGATCACGACGCTGATCGTCACGCATGACCAGGAAGAAGCGCTCTCGATGGCCGACCGCGTTGCCGTGCTGAGCCACGGCAAGCTCGAACAGTTCGGATCGCCATCGGATGTCTACGACCGGCCGCAGACCTTGTTCGTGAACACCTTCGTCGGCTCCAGCAACCGCATGCCCGGAATCGTGGTCTCGGCGGACCGCACCGCCGCGAAGGTGCGCCTCGATGCCGGCGCGGAGATCATCGCACGGCCCGCGGGGGGCGCCCTCACCGAGGGCGGCCGCGTCACAGTCTGTATACGCCCCGAACATCTGCAATTCGTCGGCGACGAGACCGGCTTTGCCGGCGTGGTCGGCATGTCGCTGCCGCTAGGCGCCACCGTCGTCCACGAGATCAAGACCGCCGACGGCTCCGGCGTCAAAGTCTCCCAGGCGCGCATTGGCGAGACCCGTGCACTGGAGAACGGCGCCGCAGTGCGCCTCGCTCCGCTCGCGCCGTCACTCGCCAACGCCTTTCCCGCAATACTTTAAACCCAGTCATAGTCCACAGGGAGTTCGACATGATCCTCAACCGCCGAAGCCTGATGACGACCGCACTCACACTCGGTGCCATGAAGGCGTTTCCCGGACTGAGCTTCGCTCAAGCCCGCCCACTGGTGTTCGCTACCTTCACCGGAAGCTGGGAGGAGGCGCACAAGGCCGTGCTGGTACCGGCCTTCCGCAAGGCGAACGCCGATGCCGCAATGGTGCTAGACCCCATGCTCTCGGTCGACCAGATCGCGAAGGTCAATGCCGCAAAAGGCAATCCGCCGATCGACGTCATGCTGCACGACCCCGGCCCCGCCCTGGTCGCAGTCGGCCAGGATCTGGTCGAGCCTTATCCGGTCGAGAAGAGCGCCTATTACAAGGACCTCATCGCCGAGGCGCAGGAGCCGATGGGCCCCGCGCCGTTCTTCCAGGTCGTCGGCCTCACCTACAATCCGGAAACGATCAAGACGCCGCCGACCTCCTGGGCGGATCTCTGGAAGTCCGAGTTCAAGGGCCGTGTGGGCATCACCAACCTCAATTCAACGCTGGGCACCGTCTGGCTGGTCGAGATCGCCAAGATGCGCGGCGGCTCCGAGGCCAATGTCGATCCCGGCTTCAAGGCGCTGGAAGAGCTCAAGCCCAATCTCGCGGCCGTCGCCGCCAATCCCGGTGCGCTCGCGACCCTGTTTCAGCAGGGCCAGATCGACATCTCACCCGGCAATTTCAACGCGATTCAGATCCTCAAAGCACACGGCGTGCCGGTCGAGTTCGTGGCGCCGAAGGAAGGCGCCATCGCCTTCAAGACCACGATCCACATTGTCAAGAACTCGCCCAACCGCGAGCTCGCCTTCAAGCTGATCGAGGCGTCGCTGACACCGGAGGTGCAGACCACGTTGATGAACCCGCCCTACCTGATCGTGCCGACCAATTCCAAGGTGACGATGGGCGGCGAGATCGCGCGGGTCCTCGCCAAGGACACCGCCGAGCTGAAGCAGAAATTCGTGTTCCAGGACTGGAAGAAGATCAACGAGCAGCGCTCGGCCTGGATCGAGCGTTTCAACCGCGAGATCAAGATTTAAAGCCATGGGCACAGCACCGGCATCACGGGACGTCACCTCCTACGGCATGGGATTGGCAGCGCCGCTGGCGCTGTTCTTCCTGGTCTTCTTCGTGGCGCCGCTGCTGCAATTGCTCTGGCTCTCGCTGCACAACGACACGGCCGCGCTCCATTGGGGGCTCGGCCAGTATCTGCACTTCCTCACCGATCCCTTCAGCCTCGGCGTGCTCGGCTCGACGCTGTTGTTAGGGGCCGAAGTGACGGCCGTCTGCCTCGTGCTCGGCTTTCCCATCGCGTGGCTCTATCAGCGGGTCGGGCCGCGGCTTCAGACCATCATCATTCTGATCGTTCTGCTGCCGCTCCTGACCAGCGTGGTGGTGCGCACCTTTGCCTGGATCGTGATCCTGGGACGCCAGGGCATCATCAATGCGACGCTGCAATCGCTTGGCATTATCGATACGCCCCTGAAACTCCTTTACACGCAGTTTGGCGTCGTCATCGCGCTGGCGCAGGTGCAGATGCCGCTGATGACGCTGCCCCTGATCACCGCCCTTGGCCGCATCGACCCCAATCTCGACGATGCCTCCTGCTCGCTCGGCGCCGGAAGCTGGCGGACCTTCTTCAGGGTCGTGCTGCCGCTGTCGCTGCCCGGCGTGATCGCCGGCTGCACGCTGACCTATGCCGCCGCCATCACCGCCTTCATCACCCAGTCGCTAATCGGCGGCGGGCAGATGCTGTTCATGCCGATGTATCTCTATCAGCAGGCCTCGACACTCCAGAACTGGCCGTTCGCATCCGCGATCTCGATCATCTTCCTGCTCGCCGTGCTCGCGGTCGTCTCCGTCTTCACCACGCTCGGGCGCCTGTCGCGCGGCTATGGAGGCGCATGATGAGCGGACGCAAGCGGACCTTGGAAGCCATCAGCTTCGAGTTGGTCATGACAATGATCGCAGTGATAGCGCTGGTCATCATCATCGCGCCCTCGCTCGTGGTGCTGATCGTCTCCTTCACCAGCGGATTCTCGCTGCGATTCCCTCCGCCAGGCTATTCGCTGCGCTGGTACGCGGAACTGTGGAATGCCTGGCAGCTTCACTTCGCGGCGAAGAACAGCCTCATGGTCGCTTTGTGGGCAACGGGCCTGTCGGTGGTGCTGGGCGTCGCGGCCGCGCTGGCGATCTCGCGCTCGCGAACGTTGTCGGGGCGGCTGCTCGATTCGCTCTTCATGTCGCCGCTGGTGCTGCCGGCGCTGGCCTTCGGGCTCGCTGCGCTGATGCTGTTCTCGCTGGTTGGCCTGCCGGTGTCGCCGCTTACGCTGGTGATCGGCCACACCGTAGTCTGCGTCCCCTATGTCGTGCGCAACACGGTCGCTGCACTGGCCCAGCTCGAACCGACCCTGCTCGAGAGCTCGGCGGTGTTGGGGGCGAGCCGCCTCTACACGTTCCGTCGCATCGTGCTGCCGCTGATCCGGCCGGGCATCATCGCGGGCGCCTTCATCGCTTTCATGTCGTCGTTCGACAACGTGCCGGTATCCTTGTTCCTGCGCGATGCCGCAACTGATATGCTGCCGATCCGGATGTGGCAGGATCTCGAGGGGAAGCTCGACGTCACCATCGCAGCGCTCTCAAGCGTGCTGATCATCGCCACCGTCGCGATGGTCGCGGTCATGGAGCGCGTCACGGGCCTGTCGCGGCGGCTGACGAACTGATCAGGCGCCACGGAACAGCGAATAACCCCAGCGCGTGAATTTGAGCGGCAGATGAAAATGCTCGTCAACATTCTTGATGCGGAAGCGGAATGGCACCACCGTGAGAAAGCCGTCGCTGCCCGCAAAGAACTCGCCGAGATGAAACAGCACCTCATACTCGCCCGCCGTCACACCAGCGCCTTGGGCAAGGGGATGATCGAGCACGCCGTTGGCACCGAGCCGCCCGTCGGCGATACGCGACGGGTCCGGATCGATCCGCCAGATCTCGACGCGCAGCCCCTGCGCAGGGCGTCCGCTCGCCACGTCGACTGCGTGAATGGAAATGCCGCCTGCCACCGTGATCCTCCATGAGCGCAACGCCATGGTAGACACAAACACAGCCGTTCCGCCAGCACCTGCGCTGCTGCCGGCCCTCGGGGCGATGACCTCGCTTCAGGCGCTGGTGGCGCTCGCCCTGTTCGCCCCGGGCGTAGTCGCGCCCCGCGCCAACATCGAGGTCTGGCAGCTCTCCATGTTCTCCTGTGCGGTATTCGCGATTGGTATCCCGGCCTCATTCTGGGGCGGCGGCTTTATCACGCGGCTCGGGTCGATGCGGATCGCAAGCCTGTGCGCGGTGGCTATCGTCGTCAGCATGGCGCTGGCGTCGCTCGGCTCGACCGTCACCCTGCTGGCCGCCGGCCTCTGCCTCGGCCTCGCCTTCGGCCCGGAGACGCCGGCAAGTGCGGCGCTGCTGGCGCGCCTAGTGACCTCCGAGCAGCGCGCTTTCGTGTTCTCGGTGCGCCAGACCGGTAACCAGATCGGCGCCGTATGTGGCTCGCTGATCCTGCCCGCGATCGCGATCTCTCTCGGACCAGCCTGGTGCTACGCAGCGGTCGGCGCCTGCGCGCTGCTCGCGATCCTGATGTTCGAGCAATTGAGGCCAGCTTATGCGGGCAAGGCCGTTCCCGCGCCAGAACTCGATCTCCGCGCGCGACTGGCGCTGGTCACTGCGGACCGGCGGATCACGATGCTGGCACTGGCCTCAATGCCGTTCAGCGCCATGCAAGTGTCGCTCAACACCGTCTTCGTCACACTCGGCACCCGCGAGCTTGGGCTCAGCCACATCGAAGCCGGCATAGCGCTCGCCTGCGCGCAAGGCGGCGGCCTGGCCGGCCGGCTCGCCTGGGGTCTTGTCGCAACGCGCCTGAACGCCTCGCGCGGGGTTCTCATCGTCATCGGCCTCGGCATGACCTTCTGCGCCGCACTGCTTGGCCTCGATGGCGCATCGCTCGGTCGCACCGGACAATTCGCGGTCGCCACGCTGTTCGGCCTGACAGCCTCGGGTTGGAATGGTGTCTTCGTCGCAGAAATCGCGCGCCTTGCCCCCCAAGATAGGATTGGCGAGACCACAGGCGCGGTGCTGACGGCGTCCTATGCCGGCCTGCTGGCGGCACCGGCGCTTGTTTCCATATTGGATACTACCGCGAGCCTCGGCGCAGCCTTCGTTGCGTTGGCGTGCCTCGCTCTGTGCGGCACAGTGGCGTTGATGTGGGGAGGCCATGACAAAGCCGGCACATAGCGCGTGCGACATCGCAGCCGAAGTCGCTGCCGGGCGGATGACCGCCGTCGAGACCGCCAAGGCTGCCCTCGGTCGCATCGAAGCCGCCCAAAGCTTGAACGCGGTGGTTACGATCGATCCTGCGCGCACGCTGGCCGACGCGGCGGCGGTCGATGATCGCCTGCGCGCAGGCGAGCGAATGCCGCTGGCTGGTGTCCCCGTCGTCGTCAAGGACAACATCTGGGTCGGCGGCTGGCGTATCACGCAAGGCTCGCGCCTGTTCGCCGATTTCATCGCGCCACGGGATGCCGTTGCGATCGAGCGACTGCGTAGCGCGGGCGCCCTGGTCGTCGGTATCGGCGCGACGTCCGAGTTCGCTTGCAAGGGCCTCACCACCTCGCCGCTGTTCGGGCCGACAAGGCATCCGCTCGATCTCGCGCTGACACCCGGCGGCTCATCGGGCGGGCCGGCAGCGGCGGTAGCGGCCGGACTTGTGCCGCTCGCAATCGGCACCGATGCGGGCGGCTCCAGCCGCAGGCCGCCGGCCCACGTCGGTGTCACCGGCTTCAAGCCGTCCTACGGCGCGATCCCCTATGGACCCGGTTTCGCCGAGCCGTTTTTCGAACTGTCCGTCATTGCACCGATCGCCGCCACCGTCGCCGATGTCACGCTGGCGTTCGAAGCCATGACCGGTGTCGATCCGCGCGACCCGAATTCCGCTTGTATCGCACAAGAGGCGGATGACCCGGCCAGCCTGCGCATCGCGTTCTCGCCGCGCCTGGGACTGGACGTCGCGGTCGACATCGTCGTCGCCGACGGACTTGCTGCTGCCGCAGAGCGCCTTTCCACCGCCGGCCTGCGCATCGCCCGGCGGGATCCCGTCTGGCCGGCGGGCGCGACGGAAGAGGCCATCATGCCGCTTCAGCACGCGGGCCTCGCCGCGCTCCATGGCGACGCCTTCCGCAGGGATCCGAGCGTGTTCGATCCCGATATCGCGAAGCAGATCGAACGCGGGCTGTCCTGGTCGGGCCCGGACGTTGCCAGCGCGCTGGTTGCGAGCACCGCGATCGCCAACGCGTTCGCGGCCTTCTTCACCGACATCGACCTGTTGCTGGCGCCGACCGTCCCCTGCGTCGCCTGGCCGTTGACCCAGCTTGGACCTGACACGATCGGCGGCCGCCCGGCGAGCCCGCGCGCGCACGCCGTATTCACGCCCTTCGTCAATCACGCCCGGATTCCCGCTATCTCCATTCCCTGCGGGACTGACGCAGCCGGACTTCCCTACGGCCTGCAGCTGATCGCCCGGCGCGGCCAGGATCGAGCTCTGCTGCGGGCCGCGCGGTACGTCGAGACGCTTCTTCGGGACGACACCTAAAACTGCACACCACGTGTCAGGGCGCCGTCGACGACGAGATTTGTCCCCGTGATGAAACTTGCCGCGCGACTGGCGAGAAACACGGCGGCGTTGGCCATCTCCTGCGGCGTCCCCATCCGCCCCGTCGGATTGAGGGCTAGCGCGGTCTTGTAGAGCTCGGGGTTGTTGTCCTTGATCATGTTCCAGACCCCGCCCTCGAAATAGGTGTTGCCCGGCGAAACGGAGTTGGCGCGGATGCCTTTCCCCGCGAGCTGATTGGCCAACCCCTGAGTGTAGTGGATGATCGCCGCCTTGAAGGTACCGTAGGGACCTGCCGCGAAATCGACCTCTCGCCCGGAGACGCTGGAGATCGTGACGATCGCGCCGGCCATGCTCTTCTCCAAATACGGCATGGCCGCATTCACCAGCCGGACCGTGCCCATCATGTCGGTCGAAAACT
This sequence comes from Bradyrhizobium sp. MI1.3, assembly GCF_055811695.1. Taxonomy (NCBI): domain Bacteria; kingdom Pseudomonadati; phylum Pseudomonadota; class Alphaproteobacteria; order Hyphomicrobiales; family Nitrobacteraceae; genus Bradyrhizobium; species Bradyrhizobium sp. MI1.3. Next base: position 61,835 of record NZ_JBVVPQ010000008.1, read on the forward strand.
CCTTTTCCCAGCTTTCGTCGTCCTGCCCGATCGCGAGCGCGCTGACGTTGGCGACGACAACGTCGATGCCGCCGAGCTTGGCCGCCATATCGCCGACCCAGGCTTTTAGCGCGGCACCGTCGGAGACGTCGACCGCGCCACCAAAAGCCGCGACGCCCTTTGCCTTCAGCGCGGCGACCGTGCTCTCAACCTCGGCCCGATTGCGGGAACAGACACCAACGTCGGCGCCTTCTGCTGCAAACGTTTCAGCGATCGCCCGGCCGATGCCCTTGGTGCTGCCGGTGATGAGAACTTTGGCGCCCTTGAGTCCGAGATCCATGGTCGGTTTCCTCTTCCTTGTTTAGGCTCTGTAGATCGCATTCGCCGCCAGGTCAGTAGTTGCTCGCAGCCGCCTTGACCAGGCCGCGATAGCTGTGCGGCATGCGCATCGAGACCAGGTCCTTGCGCCGCACCACGTTGGTCGGATAGACGCTGTCGAGATTGCCGGTGTCGACCAGCGCCGTGGCGAGGCCAGTGCCGTTGGCAACGATCGCTTCCCGGCGCGGAAATTCGAATGTATCCGGCCCGAACACGCCGCTCAGTCCGGGATAGCCGCGCTCGGGATCGAGAACATTGGCGAAGGCAAGGAAGACGTTGTTCTCGCCGGCGCGCACCCGGAAGTGATGCCAGTGGTGCGGATCGCCTCCCGTCGGAATGAAGCCTGGCTGGATTACCTCCGTGCCCGCGTGCGACGAGCTGAAGCGCCCCTTGATCGCCGCTGGGCAGACGATGAGATCGCAGCCGCGAAGTGCGAGCACTCGCCCCGCTTCCGGGAACGATGCGTCGTGGCCGATCAACATCCCGATGCGACCGATCGGCGTGTCGACAACGCTCCATCCGGTACCGGCGGTTGCCCAACTTCTCTCGTCAGCCGCGAGGTGCGTCTTGCGATAAATCGATATCTTTCCGTCAGGCGCGACGAGGCATGCGCTGTTGTGGAGCACATCTCCGTCACGCTCGGCTAGGCCGCAGACAAGGTAGATACCGAATTCGCCTGCGATGCGGCGCAGGCGGTCTGTCGCGGATCCCGGTATCGGCTGCGCCGATTTCGCGGGATCCGCAAGGCCCGTCACCGCCAACTCCGGGAAGACGACAAGTTCGGCGCCTTTCTCCTTGGCCGCCCGCGCCAGCGCTTCGATCTGTCGTAGATTTTGGACGACGTCGTCGACAGGCGCGAATTGCGCGACGCTGACCCGCGACGTTTTGCCGGTCGGCCAGGGCTCGTGGCCATAGAGACCGAAAAAATCGCGTGGGTTCCAGCTGAAGGTATCGGTGAGCAATTCCGGATAGAGCTCCGGCCGCCGCTGCGCGAACACGGTCTCGCCGAGGACGCGGCGCGCGCGCGCGGCATCGAGATCGATCTCCGACAGCAGGACTCCGTCACCCTTGTCGAGTACGGCGCTCACCTGCCCGTCTGGCGCTATCACGCAGCTGCCGCCGCTGAACTGCACGGTGCGCTCCAGCCCCCATCGATTGCTTTCAATGACGTAGCAGCCGTTCTCAAAGGCGCGGCTGATCCAGTACGGTGCCGGCGTGCGCTCGGCCAGCCAGTTCGAGATGTGACAGATGACGTCGGCGCCCCCGAGCGCCATCAGCCGCGCGGTTTCCACGAAGTGGATGTCCATGCAGATCAGCAGCCCAATGCGCCCAATCGGCGTTTCGAACACCTGATTGTGCAGATCGCCCGCCGCCGCCCATTTCGGTTCGGAAATATACGGATGCGTCTTGCGATGGCGGCCGACCACGCCATTAGGCCCGATCAGCACGGCCGTGTTGAAGTAGATGCCGTCCTCGTCGACCTCGGGCATGCCGACGACGATATGGCAATCATGCTTGCGCGCCAGCGCTGCAAAGCGGCTGGTGGTCGGCCCCGGGACCTTCTCGACGAACGGCGCGACCTCGGCACGGTCGAACCAGCAATAGCCCGTGGTTCCCATTTCCGGCGTGACGATGAGCTTGGCGCCGGCCGCCGCTGCCTGCTCGCAGAGATCGAGCAGGCCTGCAATGTTTTGCTCCTTCTCGAACATGGTCGGCTCGAACTGAACGGCGGCGACTTTGTGGATGGTGGACATGATCCGGCCGGTTTCAAACGAGAAAGGATTTCTTGATGGAAGCGCCGAGCGTGTATTTCGGATCGACCATGTTGCCGAGCCGGACACGACCTGCCTGGGTCAGGAGCATGTAGGCGTCGATCTCGTCGAAACCGTAGTCGGTCGCCATCCAGCGGCAGAGCTCGCGATAAGCAATGCGGGCCGCATCCTCCATTGGCCGCGCGGAGCCGATGGTCATGATGAAATCCCTGGTCTCGAGCCGCGGCCAGGCGATGGTCCAGTTCTTGATCAGGTCGATCTGCACCGTGGTCACGGTCGGATGCTCGATAGCGACGCCGCAGAGCTCGCCATCGCCCTGCGCGGCGTGACAATCGCCGAGATAGAGCAACGCGCCCTTGGTGTTGACCGGCAGATAGATGACGGCGCCGACGCCGACATCCGGCAGGTCCATATTGCCGCCGTAATAGTCCGGAACCAGCGACGAGATCGCCTCGATTTCGGGGGACGTGCCGATGGTGCCGATAAACGGCTCATAAGGCAGCGTAATCTTGTCGTTCCACTTGGTTCCGGTCTTCGCGTCGATCACGAGCTTCTTCACTCGCTCCGGCAGCGCCGGGTTGAGCAGCGCGGTCTGCCCGGTCGAGACCAGCCCGCCGAAGTCCGGCATGACTACGGTGGTGCCGCACGGCTGCGGCCCGCGCGGCACGATATTTTCAATATAGACGGCGAGCACGTCGCCTTTCTCGGCGCCGTTGACGTGGATCGGTCCGTTCTGCGGATTGAGGAATGGAAAATTGAGGATCTTCGACGGGCTGTCGGTCTCGTGCTTGATCGCCCCCTCGAAAGCGTCATGGGTCTCGGCGGCGACCACGGCACCGGGATCGACCGTCAGCACCGGCTTCACATAGGGGCCGTAGACATAATGATACTTGCCCTGGTCGCTCTCCGTGATGGTGTAATGCTTGCCCCGTTCGCCCTTGGCGACGCCTCTGCGTGCCATGATGGAAGTTTCTTGCCAGGCCATTGCTGTTCTCCTTGGTTGGGCGTCGTTTTTTTTAAACTGCCAGATGGCGGCGCATCTCCGCCTCATCGTCGAGCGCACAGCGGTCAAGGCTTGCGACGATACGTCCCTTGTCCATGACGTAGCAGCGCTGCGCCATGGCGCGGATCATGTCGAGATTCTGCTCGACCAGGATAATGGTCACGCCGGTCACGCGATTGAGCTCGACCATGTTGCGTGCGATGTCCTGGACGATGTTAGGCTGGATGCCTTCGGACGGTTCGTCCAGCAAGATGAGATTTGGATCTGCAATCAGGACCCGTCCGATCGCGAGCTGTTGTTGCTGGCCGCCGGACAGGGTGCCGGCGCGCTGGGTCCAGCGCTCGCCGAGGATCGGAAACGCCTCGAGGATCTTGCGGCGGCCTGCTTCGGGAATGCCGCCGCCCCTGATCGCGGCACCGACGGCGACGTTCTCGCCAACGGTCAACCGGGGGAACACATCGCGCCCCTGCGGCACGTAGCCCATGCCGAGGCGTGCCCGCTTGTGCGCGGGCAAGGACTCCACCGCCTTGCCGCGATAGACGATCGAGCCGCTCATCGCCGGCACCAGCCCGATCAGGCTCTTCATCAGCGTTGATTTGCCGACGCCGTTGCGTCCGATGATGGCAACGATCTCACCCTCCCGTACCTCGATCTCGAGGCCCTGGAGCACCGGCTTGCCGCCATAACCGGCGCGCAGGCCCAGCGTCGAGAGGATCACTTCCTTGCGCGGCATATCAAGCATGGGCCTGCCCCAGATAGATCGCCGCCACGCGCTCGTCAGCCACGATCTCGGAGATCGTGCCCTGCGCAAAGACCTGGCCGAGATGCAGCACGGTGACGCGCTGGGCGACCTGGCGCACGAATGCCATATCGTGCTCGATCGCCAGCACCGTCATGCCGTCGGCATTGAGCCGCTGCACCATCGCGCCGGTCGCACGCGTCTCCTCCGGCGACATGCCGGCGGTCGGCTCGTCCAGCAATAGAAGACGCGGCTTCAGGCTGATCGCCATGCCGATCTCCAGCCATTGCTTCTGACCGTGGCTGAGATTGCCGGCGGTCTGGACCTGCTCGCTCTCCAGTCCGAGGAAGGCAAGCAGCCGGTCGATCTCCGCAGCGAGCTCGGCGCCGCGATGACGGCTCTGCAAGGCGATCTCGAGGTTCTGACGGACCGACAGGCCCTTGAAGACGCCGGGCACCTGGAACTTGACGGAAAGGCCGCGGTGAATACGTGCAAACGACTTCAGCGCCGTGATGTTTTCTCCTGCAAAGAGAATCTCGCCGCTGCCGGGATGATGCTCGCCGAGGATCAGGCGGAACAACGTGCTCTTGCCGGCACCGTTCGGGCCGATCAGGCAGTGAATCTCGCCGGCTTCGAGCGTGAGGTCCACGGCGTTCGTGACGTGGAGGCCGCCAAAATGCTTGTTCAGATTGCGAAGCTCGAGCAGCGACATCAGCCTGCCCTCTGCGTCAGGCGGGCTGAAAGCCGTCCGAGCCAGTTCATCAGGCCGAGCACGAGGCCGTTCGGGGCGATGAGGACGGTGAGCACCAGCAGCACGCCCATGAAGATGAGGGCATACTGGCTGCCATAGATCGTGAGCGCCTGGAACGCAGCAAGCACCACCAGCGTGCCGATCACGGTCGAGGTCAAGTCGCTGCGACCGCCGACCGCGACCCAGATCAGCGGCAGCGCCGCCGCCGTCATGCCCATGCTCGATGGCGTGATGTACTGTCCCCACACCGTGTAGAGCACGCCGGATATCCCTGCGAGCGCGGCGCCGATCACGAAGGTGATGAGTTGGTACCTGCGCACGTCGTAACCCAGCATCTCCGCCCGCTCGGGATTCTCGCGGATCGCAACGATGACGTTTCCGAATGATGAGTTCATCAGGATGCGCAGGCCGAGATAGACGAAGACGAGGAGACCGAGCACAAAGTAGTAAAGCCCGACGTCGGCAAACAGCACGATCGGTTCGCGCGGCCAGGGAATGGTCAGGGGCGGCATCGCGCTCATGCCGTTGAAGCCGTTCAGCCGCGCGCTGCCGATATGCCATTCCGGTCCCGCGGTCTGGGCCATGAAGCGCTCCAGCATCAAGGTCACGGCGAGCGTGACGATGCCGAGGAAGACGCCGGCGATGCGGCCGAAGAACATGAAATAGCCGAGCAGGACGGCGAACAGCGCGGCGATTGCGACCGCCGCCACCATCGCGACTAGCGTAAAGCCATAGGCCGGGCCGAAATTGATGGTCAGGACGCCGTAGCCGTAGCCGGCGATCCCGAAGAACGCCGTCTGGCCGAACGAGAGCGAACCGCCATAACCCCAGATCAGGCACAGGCTGAGCGCGATGAACACCCAGACGAAGAAGTAGACGGTGTTGCCGACGGTGTAACCGTCGCTGAACAGCGGATAGGCCAGCGCGACCACCAGCATGATGGCAAACACAGCCCAGAAGGCCCGGCCGCGACCGACGGTCTGCGGGCCTTCGAGACGTTGAAACAAGGACAGTAAACCGCTCACGACGCCATCACTCCGTCAGGTGCGCTCACGCAGTACGAAGCCGGAGATGCCTTTCGGCAGGACCCGGACGACAATGATCACGGCGACCAACAGACCGATCTGGCCGAACAACTGCCCCTGCCACGACGTCATCACCGATTTCACCACCGCAAGCACGCCGCCCGCCGGCGCCGTGCCGAGGAAAACGTCCGCCCCGCCGATTACCACGGTGACGAACGCTTCCATGATGAAGGTCGCGCCCATGGTGGGAACCAGCGTCATGGTCGGCGCGTACAGCCCCCCGGCAAGGCCGGCGAGCCCTGCCCCGCAGGCGAAGGTAAGGCTGTAGATCAGCCGCGTGTCCACGCCGAGGGCCGCCGCCATATGCGGCACCTGAATGGTGGCGCGCGCCAGCACCCCGAAGCGCGTCCAGTTGAACAGAGCGTAGAGACCCGCCAGCACGCCGAGTGCTGAGCAGAACAGCACGATGCGATAGATCGAATAGGAATAGTCACCGACTTGAAAACTGCCGAACGGCGTGCCGACGCCCGCCATCGTGGAGCCGACCATGATCAACGTGCCTTGAGTGGCGATCAGGCTCAGACCCCAAGTCGCGACAATGGTATCAACAGGCCGATCGTACAGATGGCGGATCACGGCGAGCTCCACCAGCACGCCGACCAGCGCAGACACGATCGTGCCCGCCAGTATCCCCAGCGGCAATGGCAGGCCGGCATGCACGGCAGCCGCCGTCATGTAGGCACCGCACATGATGAACTCACCATGGGCGAGATTGATCACGCCCATCATGCCGAAGATCACCGCGAGCCCGCAGGCTGACAGCACCAGGAACGCGAAGGCGTCGCCGAATTGATAGAGAGCCGAGAATGCAAGGGTCGCGATGTCCATGGACCTGCCAGACTGGTGTGAGAAGCGGAGTCGCTACCGCGGATGTCCGTGGTGGGGCCCCCCCGGGCCCCCAAACCCCGCGCCCCCCCCCCCCCCGCCGGGGGGGGGGGGGGGGGGGGGGGGGGGGGGGGGGGGGGGGGGGGGGGGGGGGGGCTCGCCCTCCCCCCCCCCCCCCCCCCCCCCCCCCGATCCCGTCAGGGCTTCGGCGGCGGATTCGACGGCGTGTACTGGGCCATCGGATCTTTCTTGGTGAGATCGCAGCCGGCATCACCGAGCCAATAGGGCTTGATGTCCTCCCAGACCTTGGGGAAGGAGATCGCGTGATTGGCGTCGACCTTCGCCAGATAGATCGTATGCGACATGTGCTGGCTCTCCGGGTCGATGCAAACCTTGCCTTCCGGCGCATCCATGCAGACATCGCCCATCGCGATCACCTTGCGGATGTCCTCGCGCTTGGTCGACTTCGCCCGCTCCACCATCTGCTTGTAGAGATAGACGGCGAGATAGGAGTTCTCGGCCTCCTGGTTCACGTAGGGCTCGCTGGGGAATTTCGCCTTGAACTTGGCGTAGAATTCCTTGCTCTTGGGCGAATCGATTTCCTCGATGTAGTTGGTGGTGACGTACATGTCCTTCAGGCTCGGCGGCTTGAAGCGCTTGTGCTCGTAACCTTGGCCGACGTTGACGGAGGACGCCATCGGCAGATTGACGTTGGCGGAGGCGGCCTGCTCGTAGTAGGAGGCCTGCGCGGTGCCGACCAGCAACGTGACCACGAAGTCCGGCTTGGCCTTCTGGATGTTCTGGACGCTCTGCGAGAACTGCGACACGCCGAGCGGGATGAACTCCTCGCCGGCCATCTTGCCGCCGTTCTCCTTGACGATCTTGCGCACCCATTCGGCCGATATCTGACCGAAATTGTAGTCAGCGGCGAGCGTGTAGACGTTCTTGCCGTACTTCTCCATCATGTAGGGAATAAGCGTCGAGAACTGCTGCTCCGGCACCGCGCCTGTCACGATCATGTGGCCGTCGCAGACGCCGCCTTCGTATTGGTTGTTGTAGAAGGCGAAACCGTTGAATTGGTCGACGATCGGACGATAAGCCTCGCGTGATGCCGAGGAAAAGCCCGCGAACACCACGTCGACCTTGTCGCGCTGGAGCACGCGCCGCATGAACTCCTGGTAGCGTGTGTTGTCGGATTGCGTGTCATAAGGAACGAGCTCCAGCGGCCGCCCCATGATGCCGCCGGATTTGTTGATCTCGTCGGCGGCGAGCTGGATGGCGTGGACCTTGCCGATGGTAGCGGCGGCGAAATCGCCCGACTGATCTTCCAGCACGCCGAGCTTGATCGGGTTTTCCGCCGCGAGCGCCTGATGTGAGCCGAAGACAAGCGTCCCCGTGAGGGCTGCGGCGCGCAGCCCCCGCAATACAGACTTGGTCATATTTGCTTCTCCTAGATGGCCTGCTTGTTGCCGCCTTGCAGCGAGATGCCGGTTGTGCGGCCGGACGTATCGGGCGGCTTCGCCCGCTTGCTCAGAAACTCCTCGCAATAGAGTTCCATGTTCTGCCGCGCGCGCATGCTGTCGCGGCGGAGCTGGGAATAGGCACCCTCCTCGTCGAGGCCGTCTTGCTGCATCAGCAGGATGACGGCCCGGATCACCGCGCGGCGCCCGCGGCGGCGCTCTTCGAGGCCCTGCAAGCGCTCGTACATTTCTGCACGCAGCAGGAACTGGTTGATGCCCATGAACAGTGACGTGTAGACGGCGCCGCCATGCACCGGCTTGCGCAGGAACGAGGTCGCCCCGAGGTTGACGAGCGCCTTGAGCCGGCTCGGCGCCTCGACGCCGACGAGGCCGATCACTGGTACCGGCGGCAGCCGCGAGGCCGGATTGACCTCGATCGCAACCGCACCTTCGAGATCGCCGTCGACGAACAGGATGTCGCGATCAGGCTGGAGACCGGCGATGTCGATCTGCGCGCGGCCCTCGACGATCTCCGGATATTCGGTCGAGACACCGAGCTTGGCCAGTGTAGTTTCGAGCGTGCTCTCCCACCCGCCTCGTCGGGTGACGACAATGGCCCGGCCACCTTTGAAATTCTGCAGCAATCGTGAGCTCATGATTGCACCACCTTCAACAGCGGAGAGCGCATTGCGCTCGCAAAGCGCGGCGACGACTGAACGAGATAGGGGTCGGGCGCGATCGGCTCGCGGGACTCCAACAGCACCTCGAACTGTCCGTTCGCGGACGAGCGGCCGATGCGCGGCGTGAGCCAGGCATGAAAGGTCTGCCGGTCGATGCGGACCTCGCCTTGCGGAGCGCGCAGCCGCTGATCAGCCACGGCGGAACGCACCGTGCGGGCGTCGTCGGTGCCGGCCTGCGCCAATGCCGCCGCGAGCAGTTTGACGGCGATGTAGGACGATTCAGCATCTGCCGAAGAGACCGGTCCGTCCGGGAAGGATTGCGCATAGGCCGCGATAAAGGCCGCATTCTCCGGCGAATTCAGGGACGAGAAGTAGACGCTCGAGGACAAATGTCCGTCGACCGCGTCCGGGCCGATCTCCGGCAATTCCGGTTCCGACAGCGTGCAGCTCGCGACCGGAATTTCCGCGGCCTGGTCGATGCCGTGCGCCCGGCAGGCGGCCCGGAATGCGCGGAAGAAGGCATAGGCACTGGTGCCGATCAAATTGTTGAACACGAAGTCGGGGCGCTGGTCGACGATCGCCGCGATCACCTGGTCGACTTCGGTATCGCCGACCGGGAGATAGCGCTCGGCGAGCACGGTGCCGCCTCGGGCGGTCAGCGCCTCGCGGAAGATGCGGTTGTTCTCCCAGGCCCAGATGTAGTTGGAGCCGACGCAGAAGGCGCGTGAGCCGACCCGGGACGCTAGATAGTCGACCAGCGGAAGCACGTGCTGGTTCGGCGCGGCGCCGGTGTAGATGACGTTGTCGGAGCTTTCGAAGCCCTCATAGTGCGACGGATACCACAACAGGCCGTCGAACTTCTCGAAGCAGGGTATCACCTCCTTGCGGCTCGACGAGGTGTAGCAGCCGACCACGTGCCGGACGCCGGAACCGAGGAGATCGAGGCTGAGCGAACGATAGCGCGCGAGGTCGCCGGACGGGTTGACCACCACCGGCTCAAGCGCGATGTCGTCCCGGCTCGCATTGACTTCCCTTAACGCGAGCAATGCGCCGTTGAGGATCGAACGTGCGACGACGCTGTAGGAGCCCGTCGTCGAGAACATCACGCCGATCCGATATTGTTTTCGCGTCATCACTCGATCCAAAAACAAAAAAAACGCCCACCGGCTGTGAAGCCGAGGGCGCCCTCGCCGCCAACCGAACACGCGACGAACGCGTGGTGTTGGAAATGGTTGAACTTACCGCGTTGACGGGCCATTTTGCCCTACGCTCGCCTAATACGGTCGTTGAGATCGGATATTATGTCAAGCGCGTTGTTGCAGCGAAAATTGCCGCACTTCGTGTCGACGTGTAGCAAAACTGTGCAGGGCTGCTCATGGCCGCCGTATGGGCCGACTGGCGGCGTGCAAACCTAATTGCCGCGCCGCCCAACCATCGCCTGCAGACGAGCATCGGTCTGTGCACGCAAGGCGGTCTATGGCGTCCGGGGCCCTCGAACATTCCGGCGCTTCCTGAGAGGAAATCGACGCAATCGTCGGTCAGTAGGAAGGATAAGGGGCGCTTGGCACCGGCTCGAAACAGGCTAGCGGATCTCGTTTACGTAGTGATGATGCGCAGTCGTGGCGCGGTGCTCACTCAGGAGTGCAAGCGTACCGGCTTGATCGTACGCCTCCTCGCGGATCACCAGAACAGCGTTCGGCGAAGCTAGCGCAAGTAGACGCCGATCCTCCTTGTCGGCGAGCTCTGCCAGAAGCTTCTCGCGTATCGCTGCAATGCGAATGCCGTAGGCGTCGAGCAGGTGGAGGTAGAGCAGCGCAGGCACCTTCTCCGCCTTGTGCGGGAAATCAGGCACGCGGCGCGCAATGAGCCGTATTCGCGAATGCATCACCGGCACGCGTCCAACACGTCGGATGCGATGAAGACAGAGCAGCGGCTCACCAACGGCTTCCGTGAAGAGCACCGCCTCCTCCGCATCTGCCGGCCGCAGCGTCACGGACAAGACTTCGGGCACGGAACGCTGGAGGCCGCCGTCTTCGCCATGAAGGCGGAAATACTGGAAGAAAAAGCGCAGACTGTGTTGCGGCGCGCGGCCGGTCACGACCGTCCCGGTCTTGCGCCGGCGCACCAGCATGCCGTCGGCCGTCAGGTCCGCGAGCGCTCGGCGGATGGTGCCGACCGCAACTCCGTATCGCGCAGCAAGCGCAACTTCACCGGGAAGCACCGTGCCCGGAGACAGTTCGCCCACCAGGATCGCCTCGGCGATCTGCCGCTTGACGTGCTCATACAAAGGAACCGGAAGGCTAGATGAGCCGCTCGCTGCTGCTTTTGCCTGTTTACCGGTCACGCCTGCCTCATTCTTCAGAATTGACAGCAATCGGCTTTGCCTATTTCTTTATAGAATATAGAAATGAGCCGCAGCAAATGGTTTCTGCACCGCCAGACCCAGAACAGGCCAGCCCGACGCTGGCAGACGGTTTCGCCGAGATCGAGCGCACGGTAGGACGTGCGGTCGACGATCTTGCGCGGATGGTGGCGATCGACACGACTTTCCCGCCTGGCGCAGGATACGAAGCGTTTGCCGGATTGATGGAGAGCACGGTTGCAACGCTCGACCTCGACTGCCAACGCGTCGATGTCCCCGAACATTTGTGGCGGGTGGCGGGCGGCCCAGCGCAAGGGCGCAGAACCAATCTCATCGCGCGCCGCCGCTCGGACAAACCGGTGCTCGGGCTGTATTTTCATGTCGACACCGTACCGGTAGCGCCCGGTTGGACCACCAATCCGTTCCAGTTGACGCGCGACGACGATCGCCTGATCGGCCTCGGCGCCGCCGACATGAAAGGCACCATCGCGGCGGTGCTGCTCGCGCTGCGCGCCGCCGACGCGATCGGTCTTCCACTCGGCCACGACCCGATGCTGCTCCTTTGCACCGACGAAGAAGCCGGACTCTATCCCGGCGTGCGTTATCTGGCGGAGCGGGGTCTGCTCGAAGGCCACATTCTGAACTTCAACGGTGCCGCAGCGCCGCGCATCTGGGCCGGCTGCTTTGGTCTCTTCACGCTACTGGTGCGCGTGCGCGGCAGGACGGTTCACGCAAGCGAAGCCAGAACCGCCGGCCTGAATGCCAACGCGATCGAGGCCGCACTACCGATACTCAATGCACTCGCAGCATTGAAACCAGAAATCGCCGCGCGGACGTCCGCCCTGCCTGCGCCGCCGCATGCGACGCATCCGCTCGCAGCCCAGCTTGATATTTCCGCAGCCCATGGCGGCCAATGCGGCGGCCAGACTCCATCGCTCTTTGAAATTCTCGTCTGTCGGCGCTATGCGCCGGAGGAAGACTTTCAGGCCGCGCGTGCCAAAATCGAGAACACCGTCTTTGCAGCGGCCCCCGGAGCTGACGTCGACGTTGTTCTCACCGGCCACCTCATGCCGACATCCGATCCGACAGGCCCGCATTGGCCGCGCTGGCAGGAGGCGCTGTCGGCCGGGTTCGGATACACACCGGACGATTTCGCCAAATGGGGTGCGACGGGCTGCTCTGATTTCGGCTGGGTACAGCGAACCGGAATGCAGGAGATCCTGCTGACCGGCCTCGGCCGGCCGCAAAGCCGCATTCATGCGCCTGGCGAATTTACCACGCGCGCCGACATCATCGCGCTGGCGAAATCGGTCCTTGCCTATCTGTCCGCCGAATTCCGTTCCGATCTGTGTCCCGAAACACTCGCCGCCCGCTAGCTCAAGGAGCACGCATCTATGCTGTCCCTCACGCGCCGTCTTTTTCTTGCAGGAACCGCGATCAGCCTCGCCGGTCTACCCAGAATCGGCTTCGCCGAAGCCCCGAAGCGCGGCGGCGTGCTCCGGATGTCAGTCGACCAGGCCGCATCGGTCATCCATCCGATGCTGGCGCGCGTGAACCCGGAATATCTCGTCACCGAACTGCTCTACTCCAACCTCACCCGGCTGAAGCCGGACATGACCGTCGAGCCGGATCTCGCGATGTCCTGGGAGCCCAACGCGACGTTGACCGAGTGGACCTTCAAGCTGCGCCCGGGCGTGACGTTTCATGACGGTTCGCCGCTGACCGCCGACGATGTCGTCGCCACCATCAATGCCGTCCTCGATCCGAAGACGGCTTCGCCCGGCCGCACCAATGTCGGTCCGATCAAGGACGTCGCCGCGGTCGATCCGCTGACCGTCAAGTTCACGCTCACAGGCGCCTATGCCGACCTGCCGGTCGCACTCACCTATCTCAACGCACGCATCGTTCCGGCCAAGGTCGTCGCCGGCGACCTCGCGAGCCTCTCGACCACCGCCAACGGCACCGGCCCATTCAAGCTGGCATCCTACGAGCCCGATCGCCGGATCGTCGTCGAACGTAACCCCGCTTATTATGATCCGGCGCGGCCCTACCTCGACCGGATCGAGCTGCTGGTCTATCCGGACCGCACCGCCGAAGCGTCTGCAATGATCTCCGGTGAGATCGATCTGTTGCTCACGACCGCGCCGGGCGAATATGAGCGCCTCGCCAAGGCCAATGGCGTCAAGGCGCTGCGCACCCCATCCGGCCAGTTCCTGAACATCAACCTCGGATGCGACCAGAAGCCGTTCAACGACGTGCGCGTCCGCCAGGCCTTGGCCTTAGTGGTGGATCGCGAGGCAACCGTGGGCTTCGTCGCGGGCGGCTATGGCACGCCAGGCAACGACACGCCGTTGAGCTCCGCCTACCACTTCTACAAGAACATTCCGCTGAAGAAGCCCGACATCGCCAAGGCGAAGAAGCTACTGTCCGACGCGGGCTATCCCAACGGCATCGATTTGACGCTGGTCGCGTCCGACAGGCCGCCAACCCGCACGCAGCTTGGCGTCGCGATCCGCGAGATGGCGGCCGCGGCGGGCTTCCGCATCAACGTGCAGACCATGCCGCATGCCACCTATCTCGACCAGGTCTGGAAGAAAGGTAATTTCTACGTCGGCTTCTACAACATGCAGCCGACCGCCGACGCCGTCTTCAAGCTGCTCTACACATCCGACGCGGCCTGGAACGAGACCCACTGGAACAACGCGGAGTTCGACGCCGTCATCAATACAGCCCGCGTCGAGACCGATGAAGCGAAGCGCACCGCGCTCTATGCGAAGGCACAGGACATGATGAACGCCGAGGTCCCCTCGGTGATTTCGGCGTTCTTCGACCTGCTAGCGGCACAACGGTCCTACGTCGAAGGATACGCTCTCCATCCACGCGGCTCGGTGTTCCGCCTCGACATGGTCTCGCTCGGCGCCGGCGCGCCGAAGCGCGCCTGACGCCGGAGACGCTCGGTGTCGCTGGCCTGGTTTGCGCGCCGTTTAATGCTGATGGTCTACACCGTCATCGTGGTCTCGATGCTGGTGTTCGCCATCACGCAGGTTTTGCCGGCGGATGCGGCCCAGTCGCTGCTCGGGGAAAATGCGACGCCCGAAGTGCTGGCCGCGCTCCGGGCGAAGCTCGGGCTCGGCGATCCGGCCTGGCTGCAATATGGGCGCTGGGCCCGCCACGTCTTCTCCGGCGATTTCGGCGTCTCGATGCGCACGAGCCTGCCGGTCGGCCCGGAAATGCTGGCGGCGCTGTCGCGCTCGCTGCTGCTTGCCGTATCAGCCATCCTGGCCACGCTGGCCATTGCCGTGCCGCTCGGCGTGGTCGCGGCGCTGCGGCAAGGCAGGCTCACCGACACGGCCGTCAGCCTCATTGCCTATCTCGGGGTCTCGCTTCCCGAATTCGTCACCGCGACGCTGCTTGCCCTGCTGCTGGCCGATACGTGGCATTGGCTGCCGGCCACCGGCTACGTCTCCCCACTCGAGGATTTCGGCGGCGGCATCCGTCATCTGGCGTTGCCGGTGCTCACTGTCTCGATGATCCTCGTCGCGCATGTCATGCGCATGATGCGCTCCGAGACGCTCGACGTGCTGAAATCGGACTATATCCGCGCCGCGCGCCTGAAGGGCCTGCCGGAACGCACGGTGCTGTTTCGTCACGCCCTGCGCAACGCGCTGTTGCCGGTCGTCACCATCATCGCGCTCGACGTCGGCTATTTGCTCGGCGGCATCATCGTGATCGAGGAGATCTTTGCCATTCCCGGCATCGGGCGCGCGCTGATGGTCGCCATCACCACGCGCGACCTGCCCTCGATCCAGGCGGGTGCGTTGATCATGGCCGCGACCTATGCCGTCACTAACACCGTGGCCGACATGGCCTATGCGTTTCTCGACCCGCGGATCCGCTATGACTGAGCTGTTCATCCGCCTGATGCGAAAACCACAGGGTTTTATCGGAATCGTGCTGCTGGCGCTGATCGCGGCCGTCTGCCTGTTCGGGCCCGCATTGGCGCCCTATGCGCCGGAGAAGATCGATTTTCTCGGCCGGTTTCGCGCACCCGGCTGGCAGAACTGGCTCGGCGCCGATCAATTCGGCCGCGACATCCTGAGCCGCCTGATGGTCGGCGCGCGTTCGACCGTGCCGCTCGCTTTCATCGCCACCTTTGTCGGCAGCGCCGCCGGGGCGACCATCGGCGTTGGCTCGGCCTATCTCGGCGGACGGACCGACGAAGCCATCATGCGCACGATCGACGCCGTGATGGCGATCCCGGGCCTGCTGATGGCCCTGTTGCTGGTCTCAACGCTCGGCAACGGCGCCAGCAATGCCGTCATTGCCATCGCGGTGGCCTTTGCGCCGGGCATGGCGCGGGTGACCCGCTCGGCCGCGCTCAACGTACGCAATCAGGACTATGTCAAGGCCGCCATCGCGCGTGGCGAGGGAGCGCCCTGGATCATCTTCCGCGAGATGTTGCCGAACGTCATGGCGCCGATCGTGATCGAATCCACCATCCGCGTGTCCTTCGCCGTCATGCTGTTCGCAACGCTGAGCTTTCTCGGCGTCGGCGCCCAACCGCCCGCATCCGAATGGGGGCTCATGGTGGCGGACGCACGCCAGTACATGCATCAGGCGCCGTGGGGGTTGATCGCGCCCTCGGCCGCGATCGCACTCACCGCCATTGCCTTCAACCTGGTCGGCGATGGTCTTCGCGACGCCCTCAATCCGAAGGACGAGCGGTGACCTCCGTACTTTCGATCCAGAATTATACGCTCGACTACAACACGTCCGCTGGACCGGTACGTGTGCTGCATGACATTTCGCTGCAGATCGGACCAGGCGAAGTGCTGGGCCTTGTCGGAGAATCCGGCTCCGGAAAGAGCTCGCTCGCCTGGGCGCTGATGCGCCATTTGCCGGGCAATGCCCGCGAAGTTGCCGGCTCGTTGCGCCTCGGCGACATCGACCTGCAACGATTGAGCCCACGCGAGCTCACCAGCATGCGCGGACGCCGGCTCGGCATGGTGTTTCAGGATCCCTCGACCTCACTCAACCCGACGCTCACCATCGGTCGTCAAATCACGGAAGCCTTGATCCAGCACCGCGGCCTCAAACCGCGCGACGCTGACGCGCTCGCCATCGATCTGCTTGGCCACGTCGATCTCAACAATCCTGCCGCGATCATGCGGCGCTACCCTCACGAGATCTCCGGCGGGGAAAAACAGCGCGTGATTATTGCCACTGCCTTCGGCTGCCGGCCCGACGTCATCCTGTTCGACGAGCCGACCACGGCACTCGACGTCATCACAGGCGCGCGCATCCTCGAACTGTTCGCGCGACTACGCCGGGAGACGGGCGTTGCCGCGCTCTATATTTCCCACGATCTGGCACTCGTGACGCGCGTCGCCGACCGGGTCGCAGTCCTGGAGCGCGGCCGCCTGGTCGAGCAGGCGCCGGCGGCCGACATCTTCCGCGCGCCGCGCCATGCCAACACGCGCGCACTTGTGGACGCCGTGCCTAGACCGGAACGTCGTCTTGTCCATGACAACCCGCGCGACCAAGTCCTTCTCGCGGCCTCCGAGATCGAGGTCCGATATGGCAGCGGCGGGCTGTTCCGCGACGCACCGCCCCCGGCCACAAAAAAGATCGGGCTTGAGGTTCGTGGCGGCGAGATCCTCGGTCTCGTCGGCGAGTCCGGCTCTGGCAAGTCTTCGATGGCGCGGGCCCTAACCGGGCTTGCGCACTTCTCAGGCAAGATCACCTTCGACGAGCACGAGATCCACGGTATACGCGACATGGACGCCGTTTACCGCCGCGACGTGCAGATCATCTTCCAACACCCCGATGCCTCGCTCAATCCGCGTCACAGGATCGATGAGATCCTGTCGCGTCCTCTCAAGCTCTACGGCGGCCATCTTGCGGATATTCCCCACCTGCTCGACCAGGTGCGCCTGCCCCAATCCTACGCCAACCGCTGGCCGCATCAGCTTTCGGGCGGCGAGAAGCAACGCGTCGCCATCGCACGGGCCTTTGCCGCACGGCCGAAGCTCGTGATCTGCGACGAAATCACCGCGCCGCTGGATGTCTCCGTACAAGCACAGATCATCGAATTGCTGCTGGCGTTGCGCGCCGCGACCGGAACCGCTTTTCTCTTCATCACCCACGATCTCAACCTCGTCCGTCAAATCGCCCACCGCATCGCCGTTATGCGCCGGGGCGAGATGGTCGACCTGTTGCCGGTCGAGGATTTCGACGCAGACCACGTTCATCCCTATACCCGCGAACTGATGGCCGCCTTGCCCATACCGGTCGGGTGACGACAAGGATTTCCCCATGGATCACGACACTCTTCTCGCCCGGATCGATGTGCCCGCCGCCGTCGACCTCCTGTCACGCATGGTGCAGCACAAGAGCTACTCCAAATCGGACGGCGAGAAGCAACTCGCAGCTTTCATGGCTGGCCGCATGCGCGAGATCGGCCTCGAGACCGAGCTCGCCGCCTTCGGCAGCGAGGGGCGCGTCAATGCCGTCGGCCGATGGAAGGGTGCGGGCGGCGGCAAGAGCCTGATGTTCAACGGCCATCTCGACACCAACCCGGTGACCGAGGGCTGGACCGTCGATCCCTGGGCAGGCAAGGTCGACGACGCCTTCATCTACGGCATCGGCGTTTCCAACATGAAGGCCGGCGACGCTGCCTACTTCTGCGCGGTCAAGACGCTGATCGACGCCGGCGTCAAACTCAGGGGTGACGTCATCCTCACCTACGTGGTGGGCGAGCTGCAAGGCGGCGTCGGCACCTACTCGCTGGTCGAGCAGGGACTTCGCGCCGACTATTTCATCAACTCCGAGCCGACCGACCTGAAGGCGATGACGATGCACGCCGCGGCCTTCATGTTCATCATCGAGCTGACCGGCGATACCCGTCATCTGTCCAAGCGCGAAGAGGCGGTCGACGCCATCACGGCGGCCTGTGACCTCATCCCGCGCCTCAATGCGATGAAGTTTTCCGGCGCGCTATCGCCTGAGCATGAACGGATCAACCGCGTCCATGTCGGCGTCGTCCACGGCGCACTCGGGCGCGAGCTGCACGAATGGCGTACCCCGCAGGTTGCGGACTTCGTGCGGATCAAGGGCTCGGGCCGCTATGCGCCGGGGCAGACCGAGGCCGGCGCGATGGCCGACATGCGTCGCGAGCTCGATGCGCTTGAAGCACGTTTTCCCGGCCTCAAGGCCGAGGTCATGTCGGAGGACCGCTCTGGCGTGCCGACCATGCCGCCGTTCGAGGTGGCGCGCACGAGCCCGATCGTGGAGGCCGTCAACCGCGCCTATCGCGCGGTGCGCGGAGAGGATCAGCCGACGGGAGCCGTAGCGCCGAGCTGCTTCTACGGCACCGACGCCGGGCATCTGCATTATTTCGGCGGGATGGAAGGCATCGTCTGCGGGCCCGGCGGCCGCTACAACACCATGCCCGACGAGCGGGTCGACATCGTCGACTTCGTCGACATGATCCGCATCTACATGCTCGCCATCCTGGAGATTTGCGCCTAGGCGCACTCGAAGGCCGCGTCGGACTCGACGAAGACTCCTACTGCATGCCGCTCTCCCGCTTCAGGCGCCTGTCGGCGCAACTGCCGGACGCGCGCTTTGTCGACGTCTCCGGGGTGATGGCCGAGCTCCGCGCCAGGAAGAGCGCACGAGAGATCGCCGTGCTTCGGCGCGCCGCTAGGATCGGGTGACCTCGGCATTGAAGCTGCTTTGAAGGCATCCGGCGAAGGCCGATCGGCCCGCGACGCGGCGGCGGCCGTCTATCAGGTGTTCATGCAGGAAGGCGCCGACGCGGCGCGCGCGGGTATCATTACCGCCGGTGTCGGCAACGCCTTTTTGCACGGCGGGCTGACCAGCGAGCGGCTCGCCAAGGGCGACATCTTGCATATGGAGCTGCTGCCCTATATCGCCGGCTACAGCGCCCGCCTGATGCGCTCGGCGGTGATCGGAGAGATCGCCCCCTCCCGATCGCAAATCGCCCGGCGCCTGATCAAAATCCAGGACCGGCAATTCAAAGCGATGAAGCCGGGAGCCAGCGCCGCCAGTGTCGACTCACTGGCGAGAGATGCCATGCTCGCCGATGGCCTGCGGCCGGACTATCCCAAGATCACAGGTTATTCGCTCGGCTGCGATCCGGCCCACACACCGCGCACGAGCGACTTCTCACGCGTCTTCCTGCCTACCGCGGACTGGACGCTGGAGGAAGGCATGGTGTTCCACATGTACGTATCCGCCGACGGCCTCGCGCTGAGCGAAACCGTACTGGTGACGGCGACCGGACATGAATGCCTGACGCGCGCACCGCGGCAGATTTTTCGGGTTTAAGTTGCGGGCCTGCAGCGTCGCAACAGCCGCTAACTCAGCTGTCGGAATGACGAATTGTCACTCGCCTGTAAGTCCTTGACTTAACAATGGTGGGCGCACCAGGGCTCGAACCTGGGACCCGCTGATTAAGAGTCAGTTGCTCCGATCCCAGGACGCCGCGTCGTTGATCAAGTAGGCAGCGGGCGTCCCGCCCGCTTCAGAAAGCTTGGCTCCCGTGGGCTGTCGCTAGATTTTTCTTGACCTTCCGGTGCACACGTCGTGCACACGCGGTCCACCAACTACTTGAAAAACCTGAGCTCTCGGTCCAATCCATCATGGGCGCCACAGAAAAGCGATAGTGTTGCGATTTCAATGGTTTACCTTATGCCTTCAATAGGATGAAGCATGAACGTGTGCACTCCAAACTAGCCGAATTTGCACACGTTTGTACCTGTTTTGACCTCTCAGTGCACACGTAGCGCACACGAATTGGGGAGTGCACAGGGCCGTGGCCAGCTTCACGCAATTGTCTTCCGGGAACTGGCGCGTCCAGGTCCGCCGCAAGAACCGCTACGTGTCAGAGACTTTCCGCCGGCGCAAGGACGGCGAGGACTGGGCGCTCGATATGGAGCGCAACATCGACCGCAGTGGATCACCAAAACCGAAGGCTGCTGTGCAGGCTCGAACGTTCGGCGACATCATCGACCTTCACGTCGAGGACACCCTTGCAGCCATCCGCGACCTGCTCACTTCAACACTTGATGCAGCAGGACCTGAAGACACGGTCATTCTGAGTTTCGCAGGCCATGGTACCCATGACCATCGTCTAGTCACTCATGACACGCAATTTTCTGACCTAGCCGCCACGACTCTCCCAATGGATGAGCTAGGCCGTCGATTCAAGGTCTCACGCGCAAAGGCCGTCATTTGTTTCCTCGATCGTTGCTTTAGTGGTGGCGCCCCGGCGCGCGTTCTCGAAGGTAGCCCAATTCCTCGCGACGCTGGGTCAGCCTTTGTGGAGATTACCGGTAATGGGCGCGTTCTATTCGCTGCGTGCGGTGTGACCGAAGAGGCGCTTGAGGATCCGATTTCTCAACATGGGCTTTTTACCCAAGCAATCATCGCGCTCCTTCAGGAGGGCGATATCGCAAACAGTTTTGTAAAGCTGGTTCATGACACTACCGTACGAGTGCGCGCGGATGCTGCGCGATTTGGATACGTGCAAACCCCAGTTATGTTTGGTCACGTTGAAGGGGAAATAGCGGTTCCGGCATTGCGGCCTGGCACCGAATACAATGCATTATTCCCGGACGCTTCGTCTGTTCAGGTAGGGATACTGTTGAAGAAGTAGCCGTTGAGGAAGCTCACACGCCTCGCGCGAATGATGGCAGCACGGCTCACCTACAACCCAAAACTGCGACTAATCTGCCGCACAAGCCTGCGCGCAGCGTCAGTATTTCGACCATAGGAAGAGCGCCTGATCGAGCTGCGAAAGAATGGTCAGCCCAAATAGCGCGATAGCAAAACCTCTAAACATGGTGGTGGACCGGGTTGCCCCGGCTCCGAGGGATTGGGGGAGCTGGGGCGCGACTGCATTGCCCACTTTGGGGCCGTGTGCCGGGAACATTCGGTAATCGGCGAAGCGTTCCAACGCCGCACCGTCGCTAGCGGCCTCTGCCAGAGCCTCGGACGAAGTCAAGGGGAGGCTAAAGTTCGCGTGCCACAACTTCAAAGAGATGAACGGACTGGGGAAACTGGAAAACGCGTATGCCGCGATGGCGCTCGCGAACGGGACGGAGCGGTTTCGACAGTGATCAGTACGCTCCGCTCCGCTTCGAGCACGCGGGCCCGAAGACACTCCAGTTCGGACAATTGAGACGTAAGCTGTTCTAGACGCTCATGCAGCCGCACAATGGCGTCAGCCGCTGGACCGGGATATTCACGCATGTCGTGTAACCCCCAACCAAGCCTTCTAACAAGCTTGGATCATGGCCCGCCGGTGGACCAATCGGGAAAATGATGCAACGGAGACTGAAATCCGCCGACGTTGTTCCAGCATCCACATATGTGAATCGTATGTTGCTGTTGGAAGTTAATTCGGCGGAGTGCATCAGGCGCCGCGCGAAGGCGCAGCCGAACCGTCCGGTGGTGAGCGCCATTCCGCGGCGATGCAGGGCTTTACGTGGTCGACCTGTCCCGGCTCAGCGACCCGGCTCTTCTCGCCAGTGGTCCGAACAAGAGACGCGGCGCTGGCTGGGATTTCGTCCATTCCCGCGTCGCCTTCTCCGCGCCCGGACGAACTCGAAGACGAAGAGCCGCTAGTGTATGAAGAGCTCCTAGGCGAAGTGCGTCTCGAGGAAGACCGTCCTGTGCGAGTTGATCCCGATAAACGACCGGCTTCTTCGCTGGTGGTGAAATCGCTCAGCTCGTAAAGGGGAACGATCTTGCCGCAGGATTCGCAATGTCCTGTGGCGTACTCGGCCTCGTCCGACTCTGCTTCATCGGCATCGCCTAGCTGTTCTTCCAAATCTTCGAATGTTTGAAAAGCTGGGTCTGGTTCGTACTCGATAAATCTCGCGCCGCCCCTCTTAGGCGTGTGGTAGCCGTATCCTCTGGCGCGAGGCACCTCTTCGAGCATGTCAGCGTAGGGTTTGTTCCACCAGAACATCATCGGCTCCTCCTTTGAGGAACGTCCGACTTTGAACACCGCAGCTTCGCTCAGGTAGACGCCCTTGTCTTGATTAGCTCCGCTAAGCTTTTCCGCCTCACGCATTGCTTCATCGAAATCATCGAAGGTGCCAGCGTCCGTGTATTCCGCGTCTCCCGATAAGGGTGCGAGCGTTAAAACGAAGTAGCCCCGATTGGATGACCCGGCAGACATCAGTTCCTCAATTTCATTTTCTTGAGCGAATTACGTCCTTATGCCAAGATTCTGAGGTGACTGCAAAGACTGCCCGCGCCGGTGGCGGAACGCTTCAAGGCGCTGTATCCAGAACCGGACAGATAAGAAAGACTTTCCGACAGTGGCACAGGAAAAAGTTGCGGAAGCGCTTAAATCAATCTTCCACGGCATTACATAGCTGAAGCAGAATTTCTCAAACAGGCAATTTACGATAGATGGCCTAAACTATGCGCGCTTCCTCGAAATTGGCGTGGCGGGCCAACCCGACGACTACATTCTTTGGACAGGCGCGGACCTTCCCAACGCCTTTGCAGATCCCGCTTCGCAGCAGTTGGACGAACGCAACGACTTCCTCGTTGCCATCGACAGATCGTCCCACCACGGCCGATTGCACGACCTGATCGTGCGCATTCAGAACCGCCTCGACCTCGGCGGGGTAGACGTTGAACCCGGAGCGAATGATGAGTTCTTTGGTGCGGCCGGCGATGTAGAGATGGCCCTCACCGTTCACCCGGGCGAGATCCCCTGTGTTGAACCGGCCCTGGCTGTCGATCGCCGCCGCCGTCAGCTCCGGAGCACGATAGTAGCCCAGCATCACGTTGGGGCCGCGAACGTGCAGCTCGCCCACTTCGCCGATCGCAACCGTCCTGCCTTGCCCGTCCACGATCCGGTGCTCGATACCGGGAAGAAAGGGGCCAACCGACTCGTCTGGAACAGGTCTGAGCGGACACCGGAGAGACCCGGTGAACATTCGGTAATGCCATAATTGTTCAGGAGCGGAATACCAAGCTCGTCCTCGATCTGGATGCCCTTGACCGCCTTGTATTCGAGCAAGCGCTGATACGTGGCCGGCACGCCGAACAGGCTGGTGATCCCTTCCTCGGCGATGGCATGAGCGAGCGCAGCCGGATCGGCCTTGGCGATGACGTGCAAGGTGCTGCCGTGCATCAGCGTCGAAATCAGCAGAATGGAACAGCCGACGATGTGGGACATCGGCAGCACGCCGTAGGTGCGGTCGGATGGACGATTTTGGCGAAGCAGTCCGGAAACTCGCCCGGCCACCAGCAGGTTGCAAGTGACCCGATCGTATTCTTCGATTATCGGTACGCCTACCGGCGCCCGGCCTAGATGAATGCACCGCGCGGTCCGGACGTTTCGCCTGAACTTCGATGGTATCCGGTCGTGACCATGCTGCAGATCGCCGTTGACATGGCGGTCGCAACCGGCACGCCCTTCGGTTATGGCCATGTCTACGCGCCAGAACACTATCCCGATGCATGGGTTGCGGTGGCCAATCTCCGAAATTGGCCGGCCGAGGCACTTGGAAGACTTAAGAGTCATCTCGGAAGGGCTGCGAACGTCTCTGCCGGCGTCTGCGGCGACAATCCCTAATTCGACAGGGAAAGATAATGGCCGCTCGCGTTGCGCTCAATGCCTCGGCACCGAGAATTAATCACTCGGCCATCTGCACCGCTTTTCACTTCGACAAGATCAAGTTGACCTCAGCTTTGTCAACGATATCGGCGAGTGCGAGGAATTCTTCGCTGATCGTTCAAGCTGTGGTGCAGGCGGGTTGGGTTTGCTGCTCCATCACACCTTCGATCTGCATCGCCCGCCAGCCATTCTGCAGTGGCGCACACATCCGCTTCTCTTTCGCCTGCCTCCGCCGCCTTTAGAGAGATTTTGTTTGATGTCCCAGTGCACACGACGCCAACTAACAAATGCTCTGAATTCTGAATGATGGTGGACATTAACAACGGATTGCTACCATAGAGTGGGATGAAGGCGACCGGAATCAAAGGCGGTGCGCGTCCGCTTTATGAGCCAATCAGCTCGTGGGCCGCACCGCATAGCAATCCGGTGCCCAGACCACACCTGAGCCGCAGAAGCCGTTCGCATTCGAGTCGGTCCGGACGGCCAGCAGAAGTTGTGACGACGCATCGGGCAGCATATTTCGAGTTCGATACGCAGCTGAATTCGCCCGCCGGCTCGCGCGCGAACACGGTTGGTGTCCGGCTAGCGGCGCTTCGGCTTTCTCGCCGTCATCTGCCTGGCGCCGCAGCTTACGCTGGGCAGAAGCCCGCTTTTATGGCAGTGTCGATGTAGCCACAGAGCGCAACACAGTACCTCCTCGCCCGATATTGGTCACGCGGAGGCTTCGGGGTTGAACCCAGCGTTTTGGGTTGATGCGCATGGATAGCCGGTTCCAAGTGCTATGGGAGGACGATGACCGCATCTTTTGCCGGCCATTGCGTCCGGCTTCCGATGGCGCCTGCAGAACTGTATTGGCCGTACTTCCCAAGGCGAAACACGCTTCGTCCGGCCTCCTCGATCGTCTTGATCACGAGTTTGCGCTGAAAGACCAATTAGATGAGACTTGGGCAATGCGGCCGCTCGGGCTGGAGTGCGATGGTGACCGTCCAGTGCTGCTGCTCGAGGATCCTGGTGGCCAGCCGCTCGAACAGTTGCTTGGTGCGCCCATGGACATCGGACGCTTTCTGCAGCTCGCGATCGGCATCGCCGCAGCCCTGAACAAGGTGCACCAACGCGGCCTCGTCCACAAGGACGTGAAGCCGGCGCATATTATGGTGAACTGCGAGGACGGACGGGTCCGGTTCACCGGGTTCGGTATCGCCTCGCGCCTCGCCCGCGAGCGACGCGCCCCTGGGCCGCCGGAATTCATCGTGGGCACGCTGCCCTATATGGCTCCCGAACAGACCGGATGGATGAACCGGTCGATCGATTTCCGGAGTGACCTCTATTCACTTGGCGTTACGCTCTATCAGATGCTGACCGGCTCGTTGCCGTTCTCAGCGGCACATTCCATGGAGTGGGTGCATTGCCACATTGCGCGAAAGCCAGTGGCGCCCGGCGAGCGGGTAAGCACCGTACCGGCTGCAATCTCGACCATAGTCCTCAAGCTGCTCGCCAAATCCGCCGAGCAACGCTACCAGAGCGCTTCAGGTCTCGAACATGATCTACGCCGCTGCCTGATTGAATGGGAAACCGGAGGCCGCGTCGAAGAGTTCGCGCTCGCACAATACGACACGCCCGACCGACTGCGGATCCCTGAGAAGCTCTACGGACGGGACCGCGAGATTGAAGCCATGCTGGCCGCCTTTGACCGGATGATCAAGAGCGGCGCGCCGGAATTGATGCTGGTTACCGGCTATTCCGGCGTTGGTAAATCCTCGGTAGTCAATGAGCTCCATCGTCGCCTTGTTCCGTCCCACGGGCTGTTCGCATCAGGCAAGTTCGACCAGTACAAACGCGATATTCCCTATTCAACGGTAGTGGAGGCTTTTCAGAGTCTCGTGCGGTTCCTTCTGAGCAACAACGAAGCCGAGCTGACGCACTGGCGCCAAGCGCTTCGTGGTGCGCTGGGCGCCAATGGACGACTTGTTACCGATCTGATCCCTGAATTGCGCTTGATCATCGGAGAGCAGCCACCCGTCCCTGAGCTCCCTCCGCAGCAAGCACAGAACCGCTTCCGTCTCGTGCTCCGGCGCTTCATAGGGGTATTCGCACAGTCCGAGCATCCATTGGCGTTGTTCCTCGACGATCTCCAGTGGGTCGATGCCGCCACGCTCGATCTGATTGAGGACCTTTTAACCCGCTCCGAACTGCAATACCTGATGCTGATCGGCGCCTTTCGCGACAACGAGGTCACCGTCGCTCAT
This sequence comes from Bradyrhizobium sp. MI1.3, assembly GCF_055811695.1. Lineage (NCBI taxonomy): Bacteria > Pseudomonadati > Pseudomonadota > Alphaproteobacteria > Hyphomicrobiales > Nitrobacteraceae > Bradyrhizobium > Bradyrhizobium sp. MI1.3. Next base: position 87,782 of record NZ_JBVVPQ010000008.1, read on the forward strand.
CCATTGTGGTACAGGCTTGAGGCCATAAAGAGTTCTGGCGCTAACGTGCAGCAGATCATTCTAGCGCCGCTTGCCAGCTCACACATTTCGCGTTTGATTTCCGATGCTCTTCGCTGCGATTCGACGCGTGCCGCGCCACTCGCGAAGTTGATTCACGATAAGACGGCTGGCAACCCATTCTTTGTGATTCAATTCCTTCAGGCGCTTGCCGAAGAGGGATTGGTCCGCTTCGATCACGACGCACGGTGCTGGTGCTGGGATCTCGCTCGCATTCACGTCAAGGGCCACACCGACAATGTCGTGGATCTGATGATCGCAAAGCTGACCCGCCTGCCTGCCGAGACGCAGATCACGCTGCAGCGGCTGGCCTGTCTCGGCAACATCGCCGACACGAGGACAATTTCGATCGTCCTCGGTCGCTCCGAGCAGCGGGTACACGCGGATCTGTGGGAGGCCATTCGCCAGGAATTGGTCGAGCACCAGCCAGGAGTGTATCGGTTTGTCCACGATCGAGTGCACGAAGCCGCCTACTCGCTGATTGCGGATGATCAACGCGCGGCGCTGCATTTGCGAATCGGTCGGGAGCTGCTGGCGCAGACCCCCCGGGAGAAGTGGGAGAGGGCTATTTTCGAGATCGTCAACCAGCTCAACCGTGGCGAGCCCTTGATCACCTCGCGAGACGAACGCGAGCAACTCGCAGAGCTTAATCTGACAGCCAGCCTGCGCGCGTGGGGGGCGGCGGCCTACGCGGCATCGCTCAACTATGCCGCTGCCGGTGCCGCGTTGTTACCAGACGACTGCTGGGAGCAACGCCAGCAGCTTGCCTTTGCGTTCGAGTTGCATCGCGCCGAATGCGAGTTCGTGACTGGCTCGGTCCTGGAGGCAGAACAGCGCTTGCAGGAGCTGACGACGCGAACCGCGACCGCCGCCGACCTTGCTGTCGTCGCGCGCCGCCGGGTGGATCTGTATACGGCGCTCAGTGAGCCGGACCGCGCGGTTAGCGCCGGTCTCAGCTATCTGGAACAACTCGGGATTCGATGGGTAGTCCACCCAAGCGATGATGACGTCCGACGCGAATACGAGCACGTCCGATCTCGGCTCGGGAATCGGTCGGTCGAGGAGCTATTGGATCTGCCGTTGATGAGTGATGCACTCGCACTAGCGACCATAGATCTTTTGACGGCGCTCATGCCGCCGGCGTTTTTCACTGATGCGAACCTTCGCTCGCTGGTGGCCCTAAAAGCGGTGGAGATCAGCCTCGAGTGGGGGAACAACGATGCTTCATGCGTTCCTTACGTCATGTTCGGCGCCATTGCCGGCGCGCGCTTCGGCGACTATCAGGCGGGCCTTCGATTCAGCCGTATCGGCACTGAGCTGGTCGAGCGGCGCGGATTTTCGCGCGTGCACGCCAGGACCTACCTGAACTATGGCAACCTTGTCCTTTCATGGACCAAGCACCTCCAGCATGCCCGAGACGCCTTTCAGCGCGCATTTGAGGCCGCGAGCAGCAGTGGCGACGTCACGTTCGCGGCCTTCAGTTGCGCCAGCTTGAATACGAATTTCCTTGCGGCGGGCGATGCGCTTGCAGAAGCGCAGCGCGAAGCCGAGCACGGGTTGCAGTTGAGCAAGAAGGCGAAGTTTGCGTTGGTGGCCGACATCATAATGCCGCAGCTTGGGCTAATCCGTATGCTGCGCGGCCTGACGCGGCGTTTCGGCGCTCTGCACGACGACCCGTCCGACGAGCTTCGGTTCGAACGGAGTTTGGCCGCCGATCCGGCATTCGCGCTGCCCGAGAGCTGGTATTGGATCCGCAAGCTGCAAGCGTGCTTCTTTGCCGGCGACTATTCGCCGGCCGTCGACGCCGCATCGAAGGCGCGGAGACTGCCGTGGTCACCACCGCAGCTACTCGAGACGGTGGAATACGAGTTCTATGCAGCGCTATCGCACGCTGCATGCTGGAATTCGGCACACCCCGAACAACGTCAAGGGCACCTTGAGGCCTTGACTGGGCACCACACGCAGCTCGATTTGTGGGCGCAGAATTGCCCGGAGAATTTCGCGGATCGCGCTATTCTAACGGGCGCCGAGATCGCCCGTCTCCAAGGCAGAGAACTGGACGCGGAGCGTCTCTATGAACAAGCCATCCGCTCCGCTCGCGACAACGGCTTCGTCCACCACGAGGCGATCGCTTATGAATTGGCCGCGCGGTTTTACGGCGCGCGTGGTTTCGAAGAATTTGCTGGCATCTATTTGCGGAGAGCGCGCGACTGCTATGTTCGTTGGGGGGCAGACGGCAAAGTGCGGCAACTTGAGGATATGCACCCGCACCTCAGGGAGGCGAGATCAGAGCCAGGCCCGATGAGCACGATTGGAGCGCCGATCGAGCATCTCGACCTCGCCACTGTCATCAAGGTGTCGGAAGCGGTGTCAGGTGAGATGGTGCTGGAGACGCTTATCGAGACGCTCATGCGCACTGCCATCGAACAAGCAGGGGCTGAACGCGGTCTGCTGATCCTGTCGCACGACACCGAGCCGCGCATTGAAGCGGAAGCCACGACAACCGGCGATAAAGTTACTGTTGAACTGCGCAATACAGCGGTGACCGCGGATCTCCTTCCCGAATCCGTTCTCCATTACGTACTGCGAACCAGAGAGTGCGCGGTTCTCGGGGATGCCACGGTCCAGCCTCCCTTTGCCACGGACCCCTACGTTAATCAGCGCAACGCTCGTTCCATTCTCTGCATGCCCCTGATCAACCGTGCGAAAGTTATCGGCGTGCTTTACCTCGAGAATACACTGACGCCCTACGTTGTTGCACCGGCGCGAATTGCGGTGCTGAAGCTGCTCGCCTCACAGGCAGCAATCGCGCTGGAAAATGCGGCTTTGTACCGCGATCTCGGAGAACGGGAAGCGAAAATCCGACGCCTTGTCGATGCCAACATCATCGGAATCATCATCTGGGAGCTTGAAGGTTCGATTCTGGAGGCCAACGATGCGTTTCTCAGCATCGTGGGATACGACCGTGAGGATCTCGTCTCGGGCCGCCTGCGCTGGACTGACCTGACGCCGCCTGAATGGCTCGACCGCCACGAGCGATGGTGGATCCCGGAACTAAAAAAGATGGGTAGCGTGCAGCCGTTCGAGAAAGAGTATTTCCGCAAGGACGGAAGCCGCGTGTCGGTGTTGATCGGCATGGCTGCGTTCGACGAACAACGAGACCAGGGCGTCTCCTTTGTCGTTGACCTGACGGAGCGCAAACGATCGGAAGTGGCTCTGCAGGAGAGCGAGGAGCGTTTCCGGACTCTCGTACAGTTCTCTTTCGACGTGTACTGGGAATCCGATGCGCGGCATCGTTTCATTCGCCAGGAATTCGCCGAAGGCATGGTCGACGCACCCGCGTCGGGCTCTGAACTTGGTAAGACGCGCTGGGAAGTGCCCTACTTGGAGCCCGACGAGGAGGCTTGGCGCAAGCATCGGGAGACGCTCGATGCCCACCTTCCGTTCCGCGATTTCGAGCTCGCGCGCCCTACGCCCGATGGCGGCAAGCGCTACGTGTCCGTCTCCGGGCTGCCGGTGCTCGACAAGTCCGGGCACTTCATCGGTTATCGCGGCGTTGGACGGCACATCACCGAACAGAAGCGGGCCGCAGAGGCGCTGCGCGAGATACAGAAGGAGCTTGCGCACGCTAACCGCCTCGCCACCATGGGCGAACTCACGGCCTCGATCGCGCATGAAGTGAGCCAGCCGATTGCCGCGGCATCCATGAATGCCGGTGCGGCCGCGCGATTCCTGGAGAGAAATCCGCCGGATCTTGAGAGGGTCAGGGAATCACTGGACTGGCTTATGAACGATACCGCTCGGGCCAGCGACATCATCCAACGAATTCGCGATCTCGTCAAAAAAGCACCGCCCCGGAAGGATCGCTTGGACATCAATGAGGCGATCAGGGACGTTATTGAGCTTACCCGCGGCGAAGCGATGAAGAACGGCATCTCGGTGCAGACGGAATTTGCAGACAGCTTGCCGCTTGTCGAGGGCGACCGCGTCCAATTGCAACAAGTGGTTCTCAACCTGATTGTCAACGCTGTCCAGGCAATCGGCACGGTCGCGAATGGAGCCAACAAAGTGCTGATCACCACCGCGCAGGCTGCACCGAACGGTGTTCTCGTCGAGGTAAAGGACTCGGGACCGGGGATGAGCTCTGAAACCTTCGAGCACGCCTTCGCGCCCTTCTACACGACGAAGCCCAGCGGTTTGGGGGTGGGACTGTCGATCTGTCGTTCGATTATCGAAGCGCATGCCGGACGCTTGTGGGTGACGCGCAACCAGCCCCACGGCGCAATTTTTCACTTCACCGTACCGGCCCACCCTGCCGACGCTTCTTGATTGTGGCCGGATTGCCGGTTCCAACTTCGAGCACGCACCTCGCGCTTTGCGATCGAGAAGATCAAGTCGATCACAGCCCTGCCGATCCCGGCTGCCGCGGCGGGGATTAAATCACCAAGCTGTCGCAGAACGGTCGAGGGATCACGACGCGACTGGGCAAAACAGGTTGTCCGTTTTGCCCGCCCTAGTATCCTATTCTACGACGAGCGCGTAGTCGGCCTGTACCGTTGAATCTGCACACCGTATCGCATTGCGCGAAGATGCAGAAATAAAGAAAAAGCATAAGTCGCACTGCTATCCGGGGCACGATCGCAAGAAACGTCGCACGAGATCCGCCTTTTTCTGGTCGACCCCATCCGTCTTGGCGCACCAGGGCTCGAACCTGGGACCCGCCAATTAAGAGGCGTATGATTTGCTTGGAAGATCAATGCCCATTCCGACAACTTCACCGCCAGACCTACATTGGACCTACCGTGGGTTTTCTCTTCGTCGGAATGACGGGTCTCAGTTTAACCAGAGCGCGGCGGAACACGGATCTTGACTCGTCGGGGGCTCAAGTCGGGAAACCGCTATCGCTTTTCCCCAACATGACTCAAATCTGCGATATTTCCTGCGATCGTCCGCCCAAACTCAGAAGCATGTCGAACGGTAAGTTCAATGGTGCAAGCGCAACCGGAGACCGACTATTGCTGATGATGGCCATTTGAACCGCGATTGGCGCGCACGGGGCCTGAGAGGCTAGCTCTCCAAAATTGCGACCGCTCGCGTCCATCCTGCAGAGGCTCGCTCAATTTTCACGGGGAAGCATGACACCTTGAAGCCGGTCGACGGCAGCAATTCGAGATTGTGCAGCTTCTCGAGATGGCAATAGCCGATATGGCGGCCGGCCTTGTGACCTTCCCAGATCAGCCTAGCGTCCCTGGTTTCGGCGTATTTCTTCGCGGTATGAACGAACGGCGCGTCCCAGCTCCAGCCGTCGATACCGGTCAGGCGCACACCGCGCTCGAGCAGGTACATGGTTGCTTCATAGCCCATCCCGCAGCCCGACGTGACGTAGTCCTGCCGGCCATATTTGGCACCGGCGCTGGTGTTGACCACGACGATCTCCAACGGCTTCAGCTCATGGCCGATACGCTTGAGCTCGGCCTCGACGTCTTTGGCCGTTGCGACATAGCCGTCGGGCAGGTGCCGGAAGTCGAGCTTCACGCCGGGCTGGAAGCACCATTCCAGCGGCACTTCGTCGATGGTCCAGGAACGCTCGCCGCGATTCATGGTCGGGTGAAAATGCCAGGGTGCGTCGAGATGCGTGCCGTTGTGGGTCGAGAGACTGACCTGTTCCACCGCCCAACCCTGCCCGTCGGGCAGATCCTCGGCCTTCAACCCGTCGAAGAACTGCAGCATGCGCGGCAGGCCCTGCTGGTGGTCGATATACTGGATCGTCGGATGATTGCCGGGCGGGTCGGCCGGCACGTCGTTCTGGAGGGGGACGGAAATGTCGATCAGCTTGGTCGTCATGGCGCTTCCTCGTTGATTGTTCTCGTTGGGGCCGTCAGGCGTCCCTTCAGACTTCTTGCCGCTCGACGCGGTTCTTCAAAATACCGATCTTCTCGACCGCGAGCTCGATCGTATCGCCATGCCCGAGAAACCAGCCGAGCTCGAGGCCGCAGCCATTGCCGACCGTGCCGGAGCCGATGAATTCGCCGGGCATCAGCGTCTCGTCCTGCGTGACATGGGCGATGATCTCCTCGAAGGAAAACAACATGCCCTCGCTCACGCCCTTCGAGCGGGTCTCGCCGTTGACGCGCGCTTCCATCTTCAAATGATAGGGATCACCGATCTCGTCCGGTGTCACGATCCAAGGACCCATCACGTTGCCGCCGTCGAAGCTCTTGCCCTTGGCCGGGCCGAGCCGTCCCTCCATCTCGATGCGCTGTGCGTCACGCGCGGAGAAATCGTTGAAGATCGTGTAGCCGAAGATGTGATCCTTCGCATTCGCGGCGGAGACGTTCGCACCCTTGTTCTTGGTGATGATTCCGAATTCGAGCTCGTAGTCCATGACCTTGCTGTAGCGCGGCCATTTCACCGTGGTGTTGGTGCCGCGGACGCTGAAGCGGTTGGTGATGTAGAAGATCGGCTGCTTGCGATAGACCTCGGGCAGCTCGCCGAGCGGCTCGGCGTCGATGCGGGCCAGTTCGGCCATGTCGCCCCTGGCGCGGGCGGCGAGCTTCCGCTGCCCGCGTGGCGCTTGCAGGATGTGCAGGGGAAACGACATGCCGTCGCGCATCTGCCGCGGCTCCGGCACCGGCGCGAGGATGTCGACGGCACTGACTGCCGCCGACAGCGTCGCGTCCGGGCCGTGCTTGTCGAGCAGGGCCCTGGCCCGATCGAGCGCGCGGGGCCCGGCGTCGATCAGCGCCAGCATCGAGCCGAAGGCCGGATCGGCCTGGCCGTCCCGCGCGGCGGCGGCGGCGAAGTCGAACAGCTGGCTGTCATTGTCGTGGACGGCTCCGATCTTCTCCTGACCGGCAGATCTGAATGTTGCGAGCTTCATCTTGGTTACCCCTTGCTATCGTTTGAAATATATGATCAGATAAAATATCGATAAACAAGCCTGAAAAATACAAATTGGGGAGAGCGCGGTGAGGCGAACGCAGATCAAGGCGATGTTGGGTCTCGCGCTTGGAGTTGCAGGGTCCGTTGCCTGGACGGCACCCGCGCTGGCGCAGGCCAAGATCCAGATCGGCTGCACTGCGACCTCCGACTGCGCCTCGGCCATGGTGGCTGTCGACGAAGGCATTTTCAAAAAGCACGGGCTGGATGTCGAGATGACGCCGATCGCGATCAACTCCAACATCCCGGCGGCAATCCTGTCGAACTCGATTCAGGTCGGCGGCCCCACCTCCACCGTCTTCCTCCAGGCCGTCGACGGCGGCCTCGACCTTGTCGCGATCGCCGGCGCCTCGGTCATGAACCCGACCTCGAACACCGCGATCGCCGCCTTCGTCCGCAACGGCATCACCATCAAGGAGCCGAAGGATTTCATCGGCAAGAAGGTCGGCGCGCCCGGCCTCAACGCCTTTCTCCACGTGCTGTTCGTGAAATGGCTCGTGGAGAAAGGCGTCCCGCCCAGAAGCGTCAATTTCGTCGAAGTCACCTTCCCGACCATGGCTGACATCATCAAGTCAGGCGGCGTCGATGCGGTGCTCACTGCCGAGCCGTTCGTCACGCGCATGACCAATGCGGGGATCGGTTCGGTCGGCGCGCGGTACGGCGCCGAGCTCGGCCGCACCGACCCGATCATTTTCTATGCCGCGGGGCGCGACTGGGCCGAGAAGAATGTGGCGACGGTGAAGAAGTTCCGCGAAGCCATCGCGGAGGCCGCCGCAATCGTCAATAGCGATCGCGAGAAGGCCTCCGCCTCGATCGCCAAGTTCACCAAGCAGCCACTCGAGCTCGTCAAGGCGACACCGCCGAACCAGTCCGAGCCGAATCTCAAGCCGGAAAACCTCGCCTGGTGGATCGATGTGATGTCGTCGCAGAAGATGCTGCAGTCGAAACTCGACACCGCCAAACTGGTGCTGAACTGAGGACATTGGCGATGCCTGCCCCCGAGCGCACTCTCGAACGTCCTCCGGCTGAGGCCGGCACCTTGAGCGAGCGCGCCGCAAACCTCATCGAGCAGGACATCCTTTCCGGGGATCTCGCACCGGGATCGCGGCTCGGCATCGTCGATCTCGTGCAGCGCTACGAGATCGGCGCCACCCCCCTGCGCGAAGGCCTGTCCCGGCTGATGTCGCGCGGCCTGATCGTCGGCATCGGCCAGCGCGGTTTTCGTGTCGCCGAGGTCAGCCATGACGATCTCGCCGACATCACCTGCATGCGGACGGCGGTCGAAATCGAGGCCGTCAGGCTGGCCATCCTCCACGGCGACGTCGCCTGGGAGGCCGGCATCGTCAGCGCGCTGCATCAGATGCGCCGGCATATCGAGCGCACCGGCGATGAATTCCGCGAGGGTGCGGCCGATTTCGATCGGCTGCACAAGGGCTTTCACACCGCCCTGCTCGCGGCCTGCGGCTCGCGGCGCATGCTGACCGCCCATTCCGACCTCTACGATCAGGCCTATCGCTACCGCCGCATGATGATGCGTGCCATCGACAGCGGCGAGGAATTCATACGGAGTCATCAGATGCTCGCCGACCGCGTGCTCGCCCGCGATCTTGCCGCCGCGCAAGCGATGCTGGCCGCGCATCTGCACTCGACCATCAATTTCGTCTATCCGGCGATAAGCGGGGAGCAATCATGAGTGTCGTTGCCAGGCTCGACGAGGCGCGCGCGGCGCGACGGCAAAAGGCGCTGATCGCGTTCAGCACCGCGACGCTGCAGCTCGGCGGCAAGACCATCATCGAGAATCTTGATCTGGAGGTGCGGCCGGGCGAATTCCTCTGCATCGTCGGCGCCTCCGGCTGCGGCAAGACCACAGCGCTGCGGCTCGCCGCTGGCCTCTACAGTCCCACGAGCGGCGTCGTGACCTTCGACGGCGAGCCGATCACCGGGCCGCGCCGCGAGGTCGCGATGGTATTCCAGGATTACGGCAAGGCGCTGCTGCCGTGGCGGACCGCGGCCGGCAACATCTCGTTGGCGCTCGAAGCCTCCGGCGTCCCGGCACGCGAGCGCAGCTCGCGCATCGCGGCGCTGCTGCGCAAGATCGGCTTGTCCGATCACGCTGACAAATATCCGACCGAAATGTCGGGCGGCATGCAGCAGCGCCTGCAGATCGCGCGCTGCCTTGCGCAGGAGCCGACGATGCTGCTGATGGACGAACCGTTCGGCGCGCTGGATGCGATGACACGCCAGGGGCTGCAGGACGAGGTCCTGTCGCTGACGCAAATGAGCCAAACGACCGTGATCTTCGTGACCCACGATCTCGAGGAGGCGATCTATCTCGGCGACCGCGTCATCGGCCTCCTGCCGCATCCGGGCCGGATCGGCATCGAGCTCGACGTCGACCTGCCGCGCCCTCGCGACCAGCTGGCCACGCGCGAGCATCCGGAATTCCTGCGGCTGCGCCGGCAATTGTTCGACTTCATCAAGGCGACCGAACATTGAACCTCGACCGCGCCAGACCCTTGCTGTTGCCGCTGACGCTGATGCTTGCGTTCGAGCTCTGGGCGCGCTTCACCCACCTGCAGAGCGACAGCCTCGCCCCGCCCAGCGCGATCCTCGCGGCGCTGGCCGCAGCGCTTACCGATCTCTCGATTCCGACCGCGACCCGCGACACACTGTTCGCCGCCTTTTCCGGACTGGCGATCGGCAGTGTCATTGGGCTTTCACTCGGTATTGCCTTCGGCATCTCGCGACCCCTCGACCGCCTGATGGAGGTAACGGTCGAGGCGATCCGCCCAATTCCCTCGATCGCGCTGCTGCCGATCACGCTGACCGCCCTGGGCTTCGGCTACCGGATGGAGATCGTGATCGTGGCGTTCGCCTGCATCTGGCCGATGCTGATCATGACGCGCAGCGCCGTGCGCGGCATTGAGCCGCGATTGATGGAAGTGTCACGGGCCCTGCGGCTGAGCGCGGCGCAGCGGATCGCGAAGATCGTGATTCCGGCCGCACTGCCGCGGATATTTGTCGCCTTTCGTCTGTCGGCCGGTATCGCCCTGATCGTCGCTGTCACGGTCGAGATCGCCATCAATCCGATCGGCCTGGGCGCCGGCATCATGCTGGCGCAGCAGGCGCTACGCGCCGACCTGATGCTCGCCTATCTGCTCTGGATCGGCGTGATCGGCTACGCGCTGAACCTCCTTTTGATTGCGGCCCAGCGCCGGCTGTTCGGCCGTGCCGCGCTCACCGGAGACAATCCATGAGCCGCGCTGCGATCCTCTGGCGTATCGCGAGCATCCTCGTCGCGGCCGGTTTCATCGCGGCGTGGCAGCTCGTCGCCGATCTGCGGCTGGTCTCACCGGTGTTCCTGCCCGGTCCGGACCGAGCCTGGGCTGCCCTGGCGCGCGGCTTTTCGAGCGGCGATCTCGCAAGCAAGCTCATCGGCACGCTCGAACACATGGCCTATGGCTGGCTCGCCGCCTCGATCGCCGGCGTTGCGCTCGGCGCGCTGATCGGATCGTCAAGGATGATGCGCGCCTATGTGGCGCCCTCCCTGGAATTTTTGCGGCCCCTGCCGGTCTCCGCGATCGTCCCGGTCGCGATCGCGATGCTCGGGCTGACGCAAGGCATGGCGTTGTTCGTCATCGCCTTCGGCGCGATCTGGCCTGTCATGCTCGCAACCATCCACGGCTTTGCCGCGGTCGAGCCGCGGCTCTACGAGGTCGCCCTCTCGCTGCAGATGTCGCGCGGCGCCGTCATCGGCAAGATCGCCCTGCCCTCGGCATTGCCCGACATCCTTGCGGGCATGCGGCTCAGCCTGACGGTCGCGCTGATCCTTTCGGTGGTCTGCGAGATCCTGGCCGGACTCGACGGCCTTGGCCAGTGGGTCTTGCTCTCGGCACGTGCGTTCCGATCCGCCGACCTGTTCGCCGGCGTCATTCTGCTCGGTGCGACCGGATATTTGACCTCAATTGCGGTGTCGCTCGTCGAGCAGCGAATGCTCGCTTGGCAGAGTACAGCCCGATAGCGTGGCGATCCATCGCCAGACAAAAATGGCCCGCGCGATGCGGGCCATTCCAACAATTGAGCCGCGAGGGCTACATTGAACTTTCGATGGATTTTCTCTTGGGTGGGAACGACGAGGCTTAGTTTCGCGGGAGCGGAGTCGATAAGTCATTGTTTGTGATCAAAACCAAGCCGCGAGCTGAGATCAGACGCCCCACCGCAGAGCTGCCGTCTGCACCGGGGCATCCCATAATTTCGTCGACTTACTATCGAGCACAGATACGGTGATCGAGACACCAGCCATGTCGAGGGATGTGACGTAGGAACCGGTCAGGTAGCGCGCCACTGCCACCCCCGCGCTGTCCAGAATCCGCTTTGCGGCATTGACCATCAGATAGAGTTCGATCAGAGGCGTCGCGCCAAACCCGTTGACGAGAAGCAGCACTTCACTCCCCTTGCCGGGCGCAAGATCGTTCAGGATCGCATCGAGCAGCTCGGCGGCAATCGCATCGGCGGACGCCAGCGTCACCCTGCGCCGGCCGGGCTCACCATGAATGCCGACGCCCATTTCCATTTCATTGTCGGCCAATGCGAAGTTTGGCCGCCCTACGGCCGGCACGGTGCATGGCAACAGCGCCACCCCCATCGAGCGCGTGCGCCGGTTGACCTCTTCGCCGAGCGCCGTGAGAGCGGCAAGCGGCATTCCGGTCTCGGCCGCAGCGCCGACCATTTTTTCCACGATCAATGTCCCCGCGACGCCGCGACGACCGGTCGTAAAGGTCGATTTCTCCACAGCCACGTCGTCGTTAGTCACCACGCTCGCAACTTCCCGCGCGGCCATCTCGGCTGCCATGGTGAAATTCATCACGTCACCTTCGTAGTTCTTGACGATGAAGAGCACGCCTGCGCCCGTGTCGACGGCCTCCGCGGCCTCGATCATCTGGTCTGGCGTCGGCGAGGTGAAGACTTGACCGGGGCAAGCGGCATCGAGCATGCCGAGGCCGACAAAGCCCGCATGCAGCGGCTCATGTCCCGCGCCGCCACCCGAAATCAGCGCGACCTTGCCTGGCTTCAACGTGCGGCGCCGGACGAATTTGCGCTCGGCACCAAGAAGCAGGATACCCGCATGAGCTGCCGCGAAACCGTCCAGACTTTCTTCGAGTATCGTATCGGTGCTGTTGATCAGCTTTTTCATGAACGTCCTCCCATCTCGTCTAAAGTTCAAATCAATGGCTCAACCCACACTTTCGGCATAGCGCGCGAGTTGCGCGGCGAAATCCACAATCAGCTGTTCGAGCGCACGGTTCTTCTTGTCGTCGCCGAGGTCGGGTACGGTCACCGAGACAATGCGGGTGCGCGCCTCGCGGTGGGGTGCGCGCAGCCGGCCGGGATGCGCGCGTCCATAGGCTTTGAGGAACGCCGCACGCTCAGTGCCGGACAGATGGCAGACTTCGAAGATGATCGCGACATGCTTCGCCGGAATAGGAACCAGATAGGCCGGATTGGTGATCTGGGTCACGAAGGAGCGATTCTTGCCCAACGCCGCCGCCAGCTTCAGCCGCGTCCCCGAGGGCCTGTTGTCGAGCACCCGTCGCAGGATGGCCTTGTAATCCGCCACATTGCTGTCACCAGGCGCGCGGGTATCCTCGCCTGCTTCATCCGTCATGAACGCACCTTTGCGATTGCGGCCTTGAGCCGCGCGACGGCAATCGGCGACACCGAGAGAATTGTCAACCCGGTGGCGATCAGCGCCGCGGTCAGGCGCGTATCGGCCGCGGCGTCACCACAGAGTGAGACCTCCACGCCACGCTTTCGTCCGGCCTCGACAGTCCGAGAGATCAGCGCCAGCACCGCCGGATTGCCGGTATCGTTGAGGTCCGCGACGGCACCGACGTCGCGCGCCGCCGCCATCGTGTACTGGGTCAGGTCGTTCGAGCCGATGGAATAGAACGCCGCGCCGAAATCCTCGGCGCGAAGCGCCGCCGCCGGGACCTCGACCATGATGCCGAGCGGCGGGTGGGCGCAGGCGATCCCTTCGGCCCTGAGCGCCGTGAACTCTGCATCCAGCAGGGCATTCGCACGATCGAGCTCCGAAGGGACCGCGATCATCGGCAGCATCACCTTCAGCACCCCGTGCACAGCCGCACGGCACAGTGCCCGCAGTTGCACCCGAAACACTTCCGGCCGCGCGAGCGAGAGACGGATGCCGCGCAGACCGAGGAACGGATTGCGCTCGTTATCGATCGTCAAGCCGGCGATTGGCTTGTCGCCGCCCGCATCGAGGGTGCGGATTGTCACCGGCCTTCCCTCGGCCCACTCGAGAATGCGCCGATAGACTGCATATTGCGCATCCTCATCCGGCAGGCCTTGGGCCGCCTCGAACAGAAATTCCGTACGCACGAGGCCGATGCCGTCGCAGATTGCAGGATCGAGGCCGGCGAGGTCCTCGGGCGCGGCGACATTGAGAAGGACCGCGATCCGCCGGCCGTCGGCCGTGCGTGCGGACTCAAGGCAGGCGGCATCGGCGGCGGCTTGGGCGGCATTCGCAACCGCCATGCGCTGTTCGAACAGGCGGCGCGTTTCCGGCTCGGGATCAAAGATCACGGTGCCGGCATCGCCGTCGACGAGCGCCAGCGCAGGTGGCTGTCCGTTCCACGACAGTGGGCCGAGCCCAACGACCATGGGCGCCCCGCGCGCCCGCGCCAACATCGCAACATGCGAGGAAGGTGAGCCCGCAGCCAGCGCGATGGCGCCGCCGTGCGACCAGTCGGCAGCAAGAAAAGCGGAAGGGGTGATGTCGTCAGCCGCCACGATCGAGCCGCTGGTAATCCTGGCGACCGTGTCCACGCCGCTCAGATGCGCAAGCACGCGGTCGCGGATGTCGACGATATCGGCCGCACGGGCACGGAAATATTCATCTTCAGCAGCGCGATAGCCAGCTATCTCCACGTCGAGTGCCAAGCGCCAGGCGTGGTCGGCAGTGATCCCGTCCGAGATGACCCCATATGCCGGCTCCGCCAGCGCATCATCCTCAAGCATGGCGACCTGGAATTCCAGAATGTCGGCTACATCGCCCCGGATCGTCTTGATCTGGTTGGCGATCTCCGCCCTCGCGCCCTCAATCGCCGCCCGCAGTGCCGCCGCCTCTTGCGCGGGATCGTCGCTCGCTGTCCGCCTGGCCACAGCCGCAGTCAGCATGGTGACCGGTCCGATCGCGAGACCCGGCGAGGCAGCACGGCCGGTGAGATGGATCTCTGCCACTGCGATCAGGCCTCACCGAAACCGTCATGCACAAGCGCCAGTACAGCAGCAAGTGCTGCCTTGCCATCGGAACCGGTAACGCGGAAATGCAGTGTTGCGCCCTGCGGCGCCTTCACACGCATGACCTTTACCGGGCTCTTGGTGTCCGTCCAGGGCCCGTCCGCCGAGAGGGCGAGCTCTATCTTCGCGGTAAAACCCTTTGCGCACTGCGTGAGCTTGACCGACGGTCGCGCATGAAGTCCGACTTTGTTGACGAGAACCGCCGAGGCTGTCAGCGGCACCGCCGTTTCGCCCGGCCGGCTGGCGTGAGCATCATGCATAGAATTCCTCCGCGCTACGCTTGACAGCGGCAAGCGGCGAGCCACCCGAAGACTCGGTTGCCGCAATCACAGCCCCCTCGACCACCGGAGCATTGCAGACGACGACGCGCGCGCGTCGATCTTCAGGCAGCATTTCCACCGCCATCTCGGAATTTGTCTCCGCCCCGCCGAGATCAACCAGCACCGCCACGCCTGCGGGCGACCACGCCGCTTCAATCGCGTCGAGGATCCCGGCAACATTGGTGCCGAGCCCTCCATCGATGTCGCCGCCTGTCCAGGCGAGCGGCACGGCGCTGCCTACCATCTGGCGCACCATATCCGCCGCGCCTTCCGCGATCTTGCGCGAATGTGAAACGATAACGATCCCGACATTGCAGGAATTTGAACTGTTCATGAACTTGCCTCGAATTCCAGTACCTTGACTGCCGCGCCAATCAAAAGGGACGCCGAACGCGAACCTGGATCCATATGACCGATGGAACGTTCGCCGAGAAAGGACGCACGGCCGCGGATCGCAAGCATGGGCGTGGTGCGATCGGCCGCTCGCGCCGCTTCCGCTGCAATCGCCTCGGCATCGCCACCGCCCGCCAACACGACCTGCACCGGCACCAGGACATCCAGCAACGTTTTCTGCCCCGCCTCAGAACGCCCGCGCGCCTTGACGGCGTCGATCGCCTTCTCGGTCGCTGCGACGAGATCAGCGCGGCTCGGCTGCTCCGGAAGTGCCTTGCCCAGCTCCATGAAGAAAGTTCCGACCAGCGGCCCCGAAGCACCGCCGACCTTCATGACTAAAGTCGTTCCGATCGCCTTCAGCATGTCCGGGAGCGCCTTGTCGGCAAGGCCCGGCAATGCCGCCAGCACTGCCTCGAAACCACGCTTCATGTTCAGTCCGTGATCCCCATCGCCAATCGCCTGGTCGAGGCTCGTCAATTCGTCGGCGTGCTCGATCATCGACCCCGCCAGCGCTCGCACCAGTCTTTCCCTGGCTACCCGATCAAGGCTCATGCCGCTACCCTCCAGCCCATCGCATCGAAGAACAGAGGTTTGTTCAGACAGAGCGACACCACATCACCGGCGCCGAAGCCCGCCTCGGGATCCGCCAGCGTCACCACCGGCCGGCCGGCGAGGTCGAGATGGAGATGGCTCTGATCGCCGAGATGTTCAACCCGTTTGACGGTCGCCGACACATCGCCACCGCCGCGCGCAATCGTCAGGTGCTCGGTCCGCGCACCGATCGTCTCGGCGCCATCAGGCGCGCCGCCGAACAGGGCCGCCGGCAGCAGATTGATCGTCGGCTGGCCCAACCTTGCCGCGACATGCGCGTTGATCGGGTTCTCGTAGATTTCGCGCGGCGAGCCGACCTGCATCAGCCGCCCGCCTTCGATTACACCGATGCGCGACGCCATGGTCATCGCCTCGGTCTGATCGTGGGTGACATAGAGGATCGTGGCGCCGAGATCGACCTGGATCCGCTTGAGCTCGAGCCGCAGTTCGCCGCGCAGCTTCGCGTCCAGCGAGGAGAGCGGCTCGTCCATCAGGTAGATCGAGGGCGAACGGACCAGAGCCCGCCCGATCGCGACGCGCTGCATTTGCCCGCCCGACAGCTGCGTCGCCTTGTTGTCCAGCTTGGTCTCGATATGAAGAAGACGTGCGACCTCCTGCACCTTCGCGCGAATATCGGCTTCCGGCACGCGCCGGGTCGGCGCGCGCAACGCGAAGGCCATGTTCTCGAACACCGTCAGGTGCGGATACAGCGAATATTGCTGGAAGACAAAGGCGACGTCACGGTCCGCCGGTGCATCGCAGGTCACGTCGCGCCCGTCGATGCGGATCGAACCGCTGTCCGGCTGCTCCAATCCCGCGATCAAGCGCAAAGCCGTGCTCTTGCCGGCACCAGTCGGCCCAAGCAACGCGACGAACTCGCCATCGCCAATTGTCAGCGACAGATCGTTCACAGCTTGCGTCTTGCCGAAGGCCTTGGAAATGGCGTTGATCTCGACCTCAGCCATGCGCGCCTCCCTCATGCAACGCGGTACGAATGGCCCGGCCCGACACCTTGTCGAAGACTGACAGCGTATCGGGCCGGAAATCGAGCCCGACAGTCTCGCCGGTCCGGAAGGATCTGCTGCTGGGTGAGCGGGCCTTCAGTGCGCCGTAGTGCGTCGTCACGGTCACGATCTGCGTCGTGCCGAGATATTCCGTGCCATAGACCACCCCGCGGACCATGCCGCGATCGGTGAAGCGCACATGCTCGGGCCGCACCCCCAGCACGAACTCGCTTTCCGCCATCGCCTCGCGCAAGGGAGGAATTGCAACGTCGCGCTCACCGAGCCGGATCGCCTCCGCGCCCGTCTGCAGGTGACCACGGAACGGCAGAAGGTTCATCGGCGGCGAGCCGATGAAATCCGCGACGAAGAGCGAAGCAGGCCGGTCGTAGATGTCGCGCGGGCTCGCAACCTGCTCGACGACGCCATTGTTCATTACCGCGATCCTGTCGGCCATCGCCATGGCCTCGAGCTGGTCATGCGTGACATAGACGGTGGTTGCTCCCAGGCGGTCATGCAGGGCGCGTAGTTCATGAATCATGGCCTCGCGCATCTCGGTATCGAGCGCGCCGAGCGGTTCGTCCATCAGAAAACACTTCGGCTTGCGCACGATCGCTCGCCCCAGCGCGACGCGCTGACGGTCGCCGCCGGAAAGGCCCGACACCGATCGGTCGAGCAGATGGGAGATCCGCAGGATGCGCGCGGCCTCTACGACCCGCCGATCGCGCTCGGCCGCACTGATCCCTTCGCATTTCAGGGGAAAGCCGATGTTGCGCCGGACATCCATGTGCGGATAGAGCGCGAAGAGTTGGAACACGAAGGCGATGTCGCGCGCCGATGCGCGGTTCATCGTCACGTCCTCGCCATCGAGCCGGATGGTGCCGGATGTCGGCAGCTCCAGGCCCGCAATCATGCGGAGCGTCGTGGTCTTGCCGCAGCCGGACGGTCCAAGCAGGCAGAGGAACTGGCCGTCCTCGACCGTGAAGCTGGCGGACTTGACCGCATGGAACGTCCCGAAGGACTTGTCGAGTGCCTCGACCCTGATCTGTGCCATCGCGCCCTACTCCCGAACCTTCGACACGATGGTGAGCATCACCGTGCCGAACAGGGTCGTCGCAAACGACCAGGAATACAGCGTCAGGGAGAATGGCTGCATCAGCATCACGACGCCGGCGGCGATGATCGCGGTCGCGGCGGCTTCGAGCGGACCACGGCGCAGAACGCGATCGGCAACACCGCGACGCGCGACGGATCGGGTGGCATCGATACTCATTTGCGGACGGCTCCAAAGGTGATGCCCCGCAGCAGATGCTTGCGCAGCAGCACCGTGAACACCACGATCGGCACCAGGAACAGCGTCGTGCCCGCCGCCACCGCGGGCCAGTCCTGTCCGCCCTCGCCGATAATGATCGGAATGAAGGGCGGCGCGGTCTGCGCATTGCCCGAGGTGAGAAGCACCGCGAAGGCGTATTCGTTCCAGGCGAAGATCAGGCAGAAGATCGCCGTCGCCGCAATTCCCGTCGTGGCCTGCGGCAGCACCACCTTCACGAAGGCCTGAAAGCGGGTGTATCCGTCGATCATGGCCGCCTCCTCATACTCGCGCGGGATTTCGTCGATGAAGCCCTTGAGTAGCCAGACCGCAAGCGAGACGTTGACCGAGGTGTACAGCAGGATCATGCCGAGCCTGGTGTCGGACAATCCGATGCTGCGGTACATCAGATAGATCGGGATCGCGACCGCGATCGGCGGCATCATCCTGGTCGATAGGATGAAGAACATCAGGTCGTCCTTCAGGGGCACGCGGAACCGCGAGAAGCCGTAGGCCGACAAGGTGCCGAGCGCGACGGCGAGCACGGTCGAGCCGAACGCGATGATCAGCGAATTGACGAAGCGCGGCACATAGTTCGAGGGACCGGCGACCACCATGTTACGGCTGCGCGCGAGGCTGTCGCAAAGCCCCTGCGGCGCCCCCAGCGAACGGATGAACTCCGGGGTCTGGCGCGAGCGGGTCGTGAAGACGTTACAGAAGCCTTCGAGCGATGGCTTGAACATCATCTTGGGCGGATAGGAGATTGCATCGTCCGGCGACTTGAACGCGGTGAGCATGATCCACACCAGCGGGATCATGGTGATGATGGCATAGAGCACGACGAGCGAGCCGGCAAAACGCCGCGTCGTGGTCGACGGCTCGACGACGGAATGGGCTGTGGTGGCTGAGATCATCGGCTTTTCACCCTGTTCAGCGCCTTCACATAGATGTTGGCGAGGCCGAAGACCGTCACGAACAGGATGATCGCGAAGGCCGAGGAATAGCCGGTGCGCCAGCTCTCGAACGCCGCACGCTTGAGCGTGATCGACGCAACTTCCGTGGTCGACCCCGGCCCACCGCCGGTCAGCAGGTTGACCATGTCGAACATCTTGAAGTTCTCGATACCGCGGAAGAGCACCGCCAGCATGATGAACGGCAGCGCCATTGGCAGCGTGATCGACCAGAACTGCCGCCATTTCGACGCGCGGTCGACCTCCGCCGCTTCATAGATGTAACCAGGGATCGAGCGCAGGCCCGCGAGACAAATCAGCATCACATAGGGCGTCCACATCCAGGCATCGACGATGACGATGGCCCAGGGGCTCAGCGTGACGTCGCCCAGCATCTGGAACGACGAGGCCGCGCGTCCGGTGAAGAAGGCGACGACGTAGTTGAACAATCCGATCTGCGGCTGATAGAGGAACGTCCAGAAATTGCCGACGACGGCAGGTGACAGCATCATCGGCAGCAGGATGATCGTGGTCCACATCCCGTGGCCGCGGAACTTCTTATCGATGAGGTAGGCAAGGCCAAATCCGAGCACGGTCTCGATCACCACCGTCCAGATCACGAAATGCGCCGTCACCTGCATCGCCGCCCAGATATCCGGATCGGTCAGTATCGACTGGTACCAGTCGGTGCCCAGCCATATCGTGGGCGCGTTCGCCCGATTGGCGCGGTAGTTGGTGAACGAGAGATAGATCGTCCACACCAGCGGGAAGATGTTGATCGCCAGCAGCAGCACGATCGTCGGCGTGATAAAGAGCCAGGCGAGCGCCTGGTCCGACAAACCCCGGATACGACGCGCCACGGCTGGCCGGGCCGGGACGGCCCGATAGGTGATCTGGGACGAAGCACTCAAATCGTTCATGGCTTTGGTCGATCCTCGCGCCGGGACCATCAGCTATGCGACAGCTGCCGAGATTGCCGAAGAGTGCCTGGAGCGCGCTCGCGTGCGCCCCAGGCGGTTGCCTTAGAACTTCTTGCCTTCTTCCTTGAAGATGGCCTTCCAGTCCTTCACCAGACCGTCGAGCGCTTCCTGCGCGGTGCCCTTGCCCGCCACCACGTAGTCATGCACGCGCTTCTGTTCGGCCTGCAGGAGTTGCGCATAGGAGGGCTCGGCCCAGAAGTCGACGACCATTCCCATCGACTTCAGAAACTCCCCGGCGAACGGCGCGCTGTTCGGGAAGCTCGGATCGTTCAACACGGATTTGGCGCAGGAATAACCGCCCAGCGCCCACCACTTCTTCTGCACATCCCCGCCGGAGAACCATCTGATGTATTGCAGCGCTTCGCCCTGGTTCTTCGAATAGGAAACAACCGAGATACCCTGTCCGCCGAGCTGCGTCGCCTGTGTCGCGGGGCCCGCGGGATTGCTGAAGAAGCCGATCTTGTCGCCGCCAACGTTCGGATCCTTGTAGAGGCCTGGGAAGAAGGCGAAGAAGTTCATCTGCAGCGCGACCTGGCCTGACTTGAACGCATCAAGTCCTTCGGACATGTAGGAGTTGGAGGCGCCGGGTGGCGTACAGCACTTGTAGAGCTCCTTGTAGGCCTCAAGCCCCTTGACGGCGCCGGGCGCGTTGACGAAGCCGTCCATCGCATAGGGCTTCTTGGGATCCTGATATTGGAAGCCGTAATCGTAGAGATAGTTCGACACGCCCATGGTGATGCCTTCCGAGCCGCGCTCGGTATAGATCGAAGCGCCATAGACCTTCTTGCCGTCGATCTCACGGCCCTGGAAGAATTTCGAGATGTCTCGCAGTTCGTCGAGCGTCTTCGGCGCAGCGAGATCGCGGCCGTACTTGGCCCTGAAGTCGTTCTGGATCTCTGGCCGCGCAAACCAGTCCTTGCGATAGGTCCAGCCAACCGCGTCACCCATGGCGGGCAGCGCCCAATAGTTTGGCGTATTCTTCGGCCACTCCGAATAGCCGACCACGGTGGCCGGCATGTAGTCGTCCATGCTGATTCCTTCCTTCTTGAAGAAATCGTTGAGCTTGACGTACTGGCCGTTCTCCGCGGCGCCGCCGATCCACTGAGAATCTCCGATGATGAGATCGCACAACGAGCCGTGCGAGTTAAGCTCGTTCAGGAAGCGATCGGCATAGTTGGTCCACGGCACGAACTCGAACTTCATACCGATGCCGGTCTTAGCGGTGAAGTCCTTCGACAGTTCGACTAGCGCGTTGGCAGGGTCCCAGGCGGCCCAGCACAGCGTGATGGTCTTCGCCTGCGCGTGCGCAGGGGTAGTCCCCACTCCGGCACTGAGCGCGGATGCGAGAACTCCGAAACTAGTAAGAAGCGCCTTTACTGTCTGTTTCATAACGCTTTCCCTCCCAGTGGGGCCGGCCATCGACATGGCGCGACTCTCCAACCCGCTCGAATGCTTCGAGCAGAGCGATACAGTCCTTCACGGGCTGAACGACTAACGGACGTTTCCTCGTGCCTGCCTGGATTCTTAGGGATTCAGCCAAGCTCGATTTGTTTAGTGAACCACGATATACTAAACATTGCAAGCAGGCTGTTCGGGCATGGAGTTCAAACACTCATATCGGCGGCCCCACGAGCCCGCGCTCTCTTGTCGGTCAGCGGCAATGACATTTTTGGGACGAGCAGAGAAGATTTCCGCCGCGATAGCGCGACGCCCGTTCAAGACCTTGGACTCTCCCTCCAAGCCATCATGGGCAAGTATGAGCTAGCTCCGGCAACAGATGTCCAATTGAGTGCAATCGGGGACAGTGTACTCTCACAGACGACAAAACAAGGACCGCTCTTTCCTCCTTGCTTCTCGACCCATGATCCTGCCGCAGCTCAAAACCGTGGAGACGCAGCCACCGATACTGGCATTCAGTTCGGCTTGCGATCTAACCGACGGTGCTCCCCTTTCGAGGGCGATCGGCGCCGTCGTCGGTGCGTTCATGCTGCCCTGGATGAAGGCGACCTTCGGACCCGACAGCGCTGAAGCGCTTGTCAACATTCTTCCGATTACGTTGCCAACTTGAGCTCTACGTTGCGTCGACGCCATTGGCCTCGTGCAACGCGCAAAGATTCGTAAGCGACTTAGGTGGTCAGCACCGGCCAAACGATGATCCATCCTTAGAGCCACGAACCGGGCAGCCGCACCAGTTTCGCCTCAGAAACGGCGTGAACGAACCGCAACGAACGCGATCGAGCCCGAACGAAACTGCAGCGAAATCAGCGAACCCGATCGATAGTCTGCCGCTCATAACGGTCTGGTTGCAGGTTCGAGGCCTGCCGGGCCCGCCAGCTTTCGCTCGCTTCGCGAGCTGCGGCTCGGCAAAGCCGGTGCCGCAAAAGGCATGGATTATAGTGACAGTGCACTCAATGGCTCCGGTCCCTTTTGCGAGTTCGAACGCTCACAGCTAAGTGCACCGTCACGTAATTCCTACAGTTTCGTGTCGTTCCATCAAACCTAGCTCGCCATTCGCTGCCTCAGGTTCTGGTAGAATGCCGTCTCGAAATTCATGAAGCCGATGAACGATGCCGGGTCCCCGAAGGGAAGAATTTGGGTGGCCCAGAACCCACCGACCCCGTTCTGCCGATCAATCCAATAGAACAGATTGGCAAGGCCGGCCCAGCCTAGAGCGCCGGCGGGACGCCCGGTAGGGGCTTGCTCATCATTGATCATGAAGCTCAGCGCCCAGGATTTTGACTGGCCCGGGAAGAACTCCGCGTCGTTGCACAGCGACGGGATGACGCCGGTAATCGGCGTCACCTTCTTGTCGCCCAGGTGGTTCTTTTCAGCCATGCGCACGGTCTCCGCCTTCAGCACGCGGCCGTGCTCGCCCGCGCCGTCGTTTAACCACATCCGGATAAAGCGCATGTAGTCGCCGACCGTGCCGTAAAGGCCATGGCCGCCCATATGCACTTCGGGCTTGGCCGGCAGCTCGAGATCCATCGGGGTGAGCGAGCCATCGGCACCTCTCGCATGGATCCCGGCCAGCCGTCCGCGCATCGCATCGGTCAGCTCGAACGTCATGTCCTTGATGCCGAGTGGTTCAAAGATGCGCGTCTTGAAGACGTCACCAAGCCTTCGGCCGGTGATGGCCTCGACGATCTGGCCGCACCAATCGAGATTGGTGCCATAATCCCACCGCTCGCCCGGATCGAACAGCAGCGGGGTCATCAGGCAGGCCTTGGTCGCCGTGATCACGCTCGGCTGATCCTTTTCCTGCGCCAGCCGATTGTAGGTGTGATTGATGAAATCATAGCTCAGGCCTGCGGTGTGCGTCATCAGCATGCGCGTGGTGATGTCGCGCTTCGGAGGGCGCAGGATCGGGTCGCCCTTGTCATCGAAGCCCTCGATCACCTGGAGCTTGCCGATCTCGGGCGCGTATCGCTTGGCCGGCTCATCGAGATCGAGCTTGCCTTCCTCGACAAGCTGCAGGATGGCCGTGGCGGTGATCGCCTTGGTCGTTGAGAATATCCCGAAGATGCTGTCGGTCGTCATGTTGGCCGCCTGGTCGAGACGGCGCTTGCCGGCTGCCCCTTCGTAGATGTTACGATGGCGGTTCGTCACCATCGCGACGACGCCGGGTACGTGCGGCGTCGATGTAACGACATCGTCGAGAACGGTGTCTGCCACCGCACCAAAATTCATGATCATGATTGTGCTCCAGCCTGACTTCGATTGATTTGGTCGACACGGTGCTGCGCAACCCTAATGCATGGCAAAGCCCTGGTAGCCGTTCGCGGCGACCTCGTCGCATTTCTGCCGATAGGCGCCGACCCCACCGCAGTACGACAGAACGCGCCGCGGCTTGCCTTCGACGTTCGAGCCCAGGTACCAGGAATTAGTCTTCGCGATCAGCGTCGCGTTGGCGATCTCATCGTGATGCGCCACCCATCCGTCTTCCGCATCCTTCGTCGGCTCGACGACCTTCAGATTCTTGCCGCGCATATGCCTGATACAATCATCGATCCATTCGACCTGCTGTTGCAGGCACGTGGTCATGTTGCAGAGCGCCGCTGAAGGGGCGAGCGGCACGGCCGTCGTGAAGAGATTCGGATAGCCGTGAACCTGAAGGCCCATTGTGGTGCGGATGTCCCGGCTCCAATCCTCCTTCAGCGACCGGCCGCCGCGACCTCTGATATCAATGCGCGTCAAGGCTCCGGTTCCGGCGTCGAATCCGGTGGCCAGAATGATGATGTCGAGCTTGTGGATGGTGCCGTCGGCGGTCTGGATACCCGTGGGTGTCACCCGTTCGATCGGATTTTCCTTGACGCTGACGATCTCGACATTCGGGCGATGGAACGCCTCGAGAAATTTCTGCTCGAGCGGCACCCGGTGTGTCCCGAAGCCATAATCGGCTGGGATCAACGCGTCACACAGCTTTGGATCTTTGAGCCGCTCGCGCATCTTCTCGCGCACGAATTCGGATATCTCGGCGTTGACCTCCGCGTCGAAGAACAGCTCGCCGAACGAGGATATCCACAGCTTCAGGGAGCCGTCATTCCAACAATCCTCGATCACCTCACGGCGCCGCCCTGGCGACAGTTCGGCCCAGGCGTGCTCGAAGTCATACTCGAATCCGGTGAAGGTGTGCGGGAGGCGCTCCGTGAACGACTTGAATTTCGACTTGTAGGCATCGACATCCGCCGCGCCGTATTTGGGATTCTTCATCGGGATAATGTATTGCGGCGTGCGAATGAAGACCTTGAGGTGACCGACCTCGCTGGCGATCGTCTGGATGACCTGGATTCCGGTCGCGCCGTTGCCAATGACGCCGACGCGCTTGCCGGCCAGATCGACCGGCTGCTTCGGCCAGCGCGCGGTGTGGAACAACTGCCCCTTGAAGGTCTCCTGCCCCGGAAAGGACACGTGCGGGGCCGAAAGCATGCCGCAGCAGGTGATCAGGAACTGGGTATCGATCACGTCGCCCTTGTCGGTCGTGACCAGCCAGCGCTGGGCGGCTTCGTTGAAATGAGCGCTCTTGACCGTCGTACCGAACTGGATGTCCTTGCGCAGATCGAGGCGATCGGCGATGTAGTTCAGCCAGCGTTCGATTTCGGGTTGGCCAGGGAATTTCTCGCTCCAGCTCCATCCCTTGTAGAGCTCTTCGGAGAACAGGTACTGGTAAATATAGGCTTCGGAGTCGAAGCGCGCGCCAGGATAGCGATTCCAGTACCAGGTGCCGCCGACGCCGGATCCAGCATCGATCACCCTGACGTTCAATCCCTGTTCACGCAGGCGATAGAGCTGATAGAGTCCGGCGACGCCGGCTCCAACCACCACGGCGTCGAATTTCGCCGTTACATGCGCGCCGTTGCTTCCGTCGAACTCGGTCACGGGTTCTGCCATTTTCCCCTTCCTAGGGTGTAAGAGCGCGTGGCCTCCCCCATCCGTGCTGTGACCGGATGATGGTGCATCGCGTCATTGTTGATCCCGACGGCTCGATCGGATGGGCTTGTTCTGCTTGCGACGCTCGTGCCGTTCTTTCCACTCGGCAAGGGACTGCGGCACGCTACGAGATTGCCTGCGCCTGGGGCTTGAACAAAACCGACAATCCTTTGAACGAGGCCACTGGTGCCGCGGTCTCAAGGAGCTGATCCGGACGCAGTTCGCTTGGCAAAAGCCAAAAGCGGCTTATGCTGCTGCGCAGCTGTTCGGCTCATGAGAAGAAGAAGCGGTCAACCGCGCCTTAGAGGGAGGGAGTTCGCGCGATGGGCCGGTTCATTACGGTCGACGAGCTGCCACGGTACGCGCCTGGCAAGTTGATGTTGGACAGTTCGGCGGTAGGAAAGGCCGACTTTCGGCTGCGGGTGTTCCGCTATGCGCCATCCGACATCTGGGTCCCCCCGTCCGAGAACTATCTGATCGTCATCTATCGCGAAGGCTCGACTGCGATGAACCGCCGCGTCAGCGGCGCGTGGAAGCAAGATCACGTCGGCCGAGGTGTTACGACGCTGCTCACGCGCGCGGAAGCTTCGAATTGGCGATGGAGCCATGATCTCGAAGTCAGCCATTTCTACATTTCACCGACCTTGATGGCAAAGACTGCGGGCGAGGCCTTCGATCGCGACGCGGAGGCGGTCGAACTGCACGACCTCCTCAAGATCGAAGATCCGGTCCTGACCTGGATCGGCGACCAGATGGTGCAAGAGGTTTCCGCCGGAGGACCGGGTGGCCGCCTCTGCTACGATGCGCTGGCTCTTCAGGCCAGCGTGCACATCCTGCGAAGATATGCCTCCGTGCAGTTCAAGATGCCCTGCTCGCAGGGGCGCTTCAGGCCTGCCCATGCGCGGCTGATCGAAGACTATATCGAACAGAGCATCTCCAGGAACATCACGCTGGAGGAATTGGCCAACATCTGCAACTGCACGCCCGTGCAGTTCGCGCGCAAATTCCATGTGCATTACGGAATGCGTCCCCACGCCTATGTGCTGAGCCGCAAGGTGGAACACGCCTGCCAGCATCTCCGCAAGGACCGCTTGCCGCTGAAGGAGATCGCGCTGCTCAGCGGGTTTTCGGACCAGAGCCATCTCAACCGGGTCTTTCGCCGACACATGAACCTCACGCCTGCGGAATATCGCAAGCAATCGGCATGAGGCAGACCTGAGCGAGAGGGAAATCGCAGCGAAGCAAATACCTGGGCGGCTTTCGCCGATTTCTAACGCAGGGTGGTGGGCGCACCAGGGCTCGAACCTTGGACCCGCTGATTAAGAGACAGCCACAGGGGTAGAACAACCAATAACTTACCGGTCGCACCCTGGGCTTAACCAGCTGAAATTGGGCATTCGTCGCACGATCATGGTGCCTCATTGCACTGTCTACGGTCCGCGTGGTCGGAACGTGCATTCGCGGGGCGAACCTTGGCATCTGTTGGTGCCCTATCTCCCGAAGCTATCCTCAGAACGGCTCACGGCGCGACCTGGCGCCTTTTCCGTTCCGATTGATCGAATCCTCGGGTACCTATTCTATCCGCGTCGGCGGAACTGCTGAAGTTGATAGATGGCTCCACGGAGAACGGAGATGGGCCGGCTCGAT
Organism: Bradyrhizobium sp. MI1.3; assembly: GCF_055811695.1. Taxonomy (NCBI): domain Bacteria; kingdom Pseudomonadati; phylum Pseudomonadota; class Alphaproteobacteria; order Hyphomicrobiales; family Nitrobacteraceae; genus Bradyrhizobium; species Bradyrhizobium sp. MI1.3. Next base: position 114,716 of record NZ_JBVVPQ010000008.1, read on the forward strand.
AAGCAGATGGATCCCTTCCACCCTGCCGCTCATCTGACAGCGGAGGATCGCGTCCCCGGGGATGTAGAGCTTGAGCAAGTCGACACGGCGTCGTTAGTTGATCCGGCCCGAGAGGAAGCCGCCTCGTCGCCCGCGCATTTTGGGTCGCGCCGGGCGGCGGCCGGCGTAACGGGCTCTACAGACTGGATGGACCGAGCACGCCGCATCTGGCGGAGCCATCTCCAGCGCGATCAACTCCCCCGGACGGCCGGAGGGTCGATGGGAAACTTTCAGCGGTGGTTGATCGCATTGCTGAGCGTCGGCCTTGTCGTGAGCTGCGTTTGCGCGATCATCGTCTTCATGCAGGTCAACTCGCGCAAATTCGAGATCGCAACACTGCAACGTGACATCATCGCGCTCAAGCTACGCGTAGCCAGGCTCGATCAGATCGCAAGCACCAATGAGATACGTGAAAAAGCAAGCAGTGAAACATCCAAGCCGCCGTTGGAGGCCCGTCCTGACCAGGCTCCGCTCATCCTATCACGTGAAGAGATTCAGCTTATCCGAGACTATATCAAGCCTGCACCAGTTGCAGGCTCCGCGACTGAGACGATCAAGGTCGGCGATCCCGTCGTGAGAGAAACCGTTCCCTTTCCCTCTACGATCACGGAGAAGGTGCGGAAACTGCTCGGCGCGCGATTTACCGTTCGCAATGGCGTTGTTGTCATCATCCGCAGCGGCAGCCGTCACGCTGATGCTGTGATTGGGCCAAATTGACGAGAACTGGCCGTGATCGCAGCCGATCGACCACTTATGGCTGGTTGTTTGGTGGTCTTTCAATGAACCGCCGGCTGCCATTGAGAAGCTCGAGGTTATTGGCGATGACCGGATTGCCGGGATCGAGCGAATAAGCCTTCTCGAACTTTCGACGCGCCGCGTTCAGATTGCCGCGCAGCATGTACGAGTATCCCTGATCATTCAGTAGCTGAACAGTTTCGCCTCCCAGCCGGATCGCATGAGCATAGGCCTGATCAGCCAGGTCAAAACGACGCAACCGGTCATAGCTCGCTGCGAGCCCAATCCAGGCCGTCAAATCCTTCGGCGATTTCTCGACGGCGTCCTTGAAATAGCGCTGGGAGATCCCGTAACTGCCGCGGTTGAAATGCTCTAATCCCAGCCGAACCGGTTCGTCCGAGGGGTAATATTTGACGTCGGTCGGCTCCTGCACGGGGTCTCCGCCCGGCGGATCCACAGGAGCCACGATGGCGGCCTCCCTCAATGTTTGGTCGCACCCCGCAAGCGCGGTCCCCAAGCAGCAATAGGTCAGCATTAAGATGATGCGCCGCATAACCCTTGTCCCCGCCTGGCCCGGCGCACTCGTTGAAATATCCTGGTCGAATTGTCCAAAGCTAAGCCCCTTTGGCTCCTTCACCTGGTTCCTAGCCCGCCGCCGACCGGCACCGATACTCCAGCGTTCGATCCAGGCGGCAATCCGTCGATATTGACATTCTGGGTGATCGGAGGCTGCTGGCCCAGCAGTTTCGTCGCAGGCGAGATATCAGGAAGCTGATCCACCGGCTGTTGCGTCTTGCCGTAGCGCGTAACGGCGGCACCCACGCGCCGAGCGTCGTATGCAATCCTGCGATCACCCACGTTTCGCGGCCAGGGATGGATGGTGTGGGTGACGGCGTTGACCTGTTTGGCATCGCCGGCGGTCATCGTGATGGTATCCGAACGCTGGAAGTAGCGGTCCATCTCGTCATGACCTGCGAGGCCGTAACATCCCCCGAGCAGAAAGGGCGCGAACAGAACCAGATACCTTATGGCCATCTCTCGCTCCGCTAGTTGAGGGTCTTAACGACCGGCTGGTCGGCAGCAGCGGCCGGCGCCGGAATGGGCGCCCTGACTTCAGGAGCGATGATGTGGCCGTACGGACCCTTCACGTCGCCGCCGGAATTGACGTAGTCATTGTAGCGCTTGCGGACTTCCATCTGGCCATTGAGAAAGAAATCGACGTCGTTGGCCGGAAGGCGCGAGTCGAGCGGAGACGCCAATTGCTGACCGGGTGCCGCCGGCGCAACCAGGCGCGGCGTAACGATGATGACGAGGTCCGTTTCCTGCTGCTGGTACGACTTGCTGCTGAACAAACTTCCGATCACGGGCACCGAGCCGATCCACGGCAACTGCGAAACGTCCTGCCGGTTGCGGGTCTGGAGCAGGCCGGCGATGGCAAAACTCTGGCCGTCGCGCAGCTCGACCGTGGTGCGCGCGTCGCGTCGGCTCAACGCCGGAATGACCGTCCCCGCAATCTGCACCGCATTGGAGAAATCAAGCTCGCTGACCGACGGCTCGACTCGAAGGTTGATCACGCCGCGCGACAACACGGTCGGAACGAACGCCAGCTCGACGCCGAATTTCTTGAATTCGATGGTCACGGTTGGAACCAATCCTGCGGTCCCGGCCGTAGACGCCACCGGCACCGGGAATTCCCCGCCAGCCAGGAAACGCGCGGAATCGCCGGACAGCGTGGTCAGGTTCGGCTCCGCGAGCCGGCGAGCCAATCCTTTGGTTTCCAACGCAGAGATCAGCAGGTCGACCGAGCCGCCGTTGGATGTCCGAATGATGCTGGTCAACAAGCTTCCGAACGGCGTAGGTGATACACCACCTGCGGTGCCGACGAGCGTTCCGATCGTTCCGAGGACCGGAAGGCTGCCGGTCGGAGGAGAGCCGACCGCGCCATTGACGCCACCGATTGGCTGCCGACCTGCCGTCGCCGCGCCTAGACCCGTATTCCCTACATTTGTACCATTGGCATTCGCCGCATAAAGGTTGACGCCCAGATTACGACCGGCATCTCGATTGACCTCGAGAAAGCGCACCTCGAGCATCACCTGTTGCGGCGCAGCGACGCTCATGGCGTTGACGACCACGCCCCCTTTCGCCACGGTACTGGTGGCGATGGCCATGGCCCGCTCAGCCACCACCGCGTCGGCGGCGGTTCCGCTGAGCACCACCTGCCCCTCGGAGGCAGAGACACGAATACCCTGCCCCCCGGTGCTGGACCGGATGTTCTGCTGCAGATTTCCGGTATCGATCACGACCTCGACGTCGAGGATCCCGATCTGCTTCATCGAGCTGTCGAATAGAATGACGTTGGTGGTGCCGGTCTGCTTGCCCTGGACATAGATCATGTGGTCGCTCAGCGACTTCACATCGACGATATCAGGCGAACCCGCGACGATCGTCGCAAAAGCCGTGTCAACCTTGAAGGTGCGTGACTTGTTGACGACCACCTTGACCCGCTGGACGTCGTTCATCTCGCTGACGAAGACGCCGCCGGAGGTGCCCTTCCGATCTGCTGCCGCGGCGCGGTCAACGGAATTGAAAAGGACAAGCGCAGCACCGAGTGCGATCACGCTCGAGGCGACAAGCCTGCGCCCTGCCCCGTTCGAAATGCGACCGCTTCCCATTTCGATTCCCCCTCGCCGCGACCCGCGACTATCCCCGTAAATCTACGTCTGCGGCGTATTGACACTCTCCGTCGCGCAACACGCCGTAGAGCTTACAATCCGTCCCACTACAAATCCGTTACTGTCCGGCTTCACCAAGGACACGCCCCGTTTTCCGCCGGCCGCAAGATGCGGTTCAAGATCATTTCCCTCATGCCGCCTGCTTGCAAGGAGAGAGCCTTATCGCACTGCCGCAACAGCAGAGAAAACCATCCGATGTTGCCAGCGTGCACCACTTTTTCCCATCCCCGCGGAACTACTCTGCGGCGCAGGCGCTTCGGGAGGGTTCCCGCCGCTCCCGCCTGCCAATCACCTTCTCGATTTTCGGCAATCCCTCAGAAAGGCAGGTCCCCCTCCCTACCGCTTGATTGCATTCCCGAATCGTGACCCACTAGAAGGGAATGATCGTGGAAGCGCTCGGCGCGTTCAGTGTTGTGCCCCAGATCGGCATGATCATGCTGAAGCCCGGATCTGATGCCGCAACGGTAAGTGCGTTGGCTCCCGCAGTCGTGCTCGGCGATCGGCGCGAGACCGCCGAGCCTTGGGCCGACGCTTTTTTTGCCGCCGCGGATGGTGGCGGGTCACCGCTACAGGTTGGGGTCGTCTTGCTCATTGCGGGTGGCCGGACATGGATAATCAGCGACTGCTCCGTCAACAGCGCCCCGCGGCAACACGCAGTCGCGCCCGCTATATTCCCGATGAGCTGCATGTTGCCCATCAGGTTTCATCTCGCGCGTCATGCAGGCGCCCGGATTTTACGGCGAGTGTTTGCGCAGAAATTCGCGCAGGCTTGAACGGAACCGCGGACCAAATCGAGGACCTTCCGAACAATGTCTCGCGCCAAAGGCCGAACAGATTTCGGTTCATTGCATGCCGAGTCGCCCGCTGGACGGCGATCGCCCCGAGCCCCAGTGCCCCGCCGGCGAGCACATCGACCAGATAGTGCCCGCCGATCGGGGGGATCGAAAGCAGCATCACCAGATTCAGCGTTGCTATCCCATATCCGACCAGGCCGGTGCGGCGAAAGGCGTAGGTGAGCAGCACGGCCATAACCGTGTGATACGATGGCATCGTCACGATGCCTTGCATCACCACCGACTCAAAATGCCAAGGTCCTGATGCACGCAGTGCCAGCAGATCTCGCAAATAAGTAACGTCGCCAACGCCGTGCACGGCGAACGGTCCCAGCGTGGGCCAAATCGCCGAGATCAGCGCCGTCGGCACCATGGTCGCGCCCGCCAAAAGCAGCAGCTCTCCGATACGTGCGGACCTGCCCGTTGGAGAAAAGCAGAATAACAAAAGAACGAGTTGCGGAAACATGCTGTTGTAGGCCACTACCAGCAGACCGCTTAGGATCGGTTGGTCGAGCAATGCTTGGCGCCAAGCTAACCAGTCGAAGCCAATCGCTCGGTCCAGCCGCTCCATCATCACGTCTTGCAGAGGGAATGCGCAACTAGCAGCGAGGTACATCAGTGTTGAACCCGCGGCGGCGGAAACGAGGTACAAAGCAATTGCCTCGAACAGTTTCGCTATACCGCGATCACGGCGACGGAATGCAACGGAGAGCGCGAGCAAGGCACCAATCAGGCCGGCCTTGATTTCGCCCCCACCCATTGTCAACCCAACCTGCGAGGCCCACACAAGATCGACTGCAAGCAGAAGGCAAATGATTGCCCAAGGCAAGGGCCACTGGAAGATCGCGACCAGTGCCAAATATTGGACCGGCATCACCGCCTGCGGCAACGATGCTGTCATGGTGGCATTTATCGCGGTTTCACATCCGCCATCATCGCGATCACGATCGCCATCGCTGTGGGCTCGTCGAGTGTTCATCGGCTTTATGCCTGGGAAAGTGCTAGAATGGGATGGTCGTCGACGCGCTCGGCGCGTTCAATGCTGTGCCCCAGATCGGCATGATCATGTTGAAACTCGATACAGATGCCGTAACGGTAAGTACGTTGGCTCCCGCGGTCGTGCTCAACGTCGGCGAGAGACCGCCGATCATTGGGGCAACCGCTTGCTTTGCCGCTGCGGATGGCAGGGGATCACCGGCACAGGTTGGTGTCGTCTTGCTGATCGCACTACTCACGTAGCAATCGTTGATCATCCAGGTCCGAGCTCCGGCATTCGCGAGCGCCCGCAACGACTGCATCGTGATTGCGTATCGCCCCAGGTCGAAAATGGTGAACATCAAGATGAAGAGAGGCAGAGCGACGAGACAGAACTCCATCGCCCCCACGCCACGCTGATCGAGCTTTCTCATCACTGCACCAACTGGACATACTGGCTCTTAGGCAGCTTTGTCTGCGATGGGCACCCTGTGGTGTCAAAGGTCGCATTGCCGTTGAACGCGATTGACTTGGCGATCAACTGGCCACAACTGTCGCCTGTGCCACCTACGGCAATCGTCGGATTGCCCTGAAACGTCACATCTGCGTTCGGCGCGTAGATGTTTCCCGTGAGAGTGATGTTGCTGTTTCCACCGAATTGCACCGGCGACGCTGAAACATCGTACATGGACATGTACTGGAATAATGCAGCGCTGGACTGAAGGGCCGCGGGAAGCGACGAGGCACTCGGGGCAGTTGCCGGCCCCTTGAGGGTGAGCGTCCCGCCGCCCTTCGTGTCAATCGAAGCACCCGGCAGCAGAATGAAGGTCACTCCTGTGCATGGACTGTTGCAGGTGATCGAGGAGCCGCCTTTGAGGGACAGAGTACCGGATATGAAGTACACCGAGACCCCTGAAACCAAGTTGAAACCGGTATTGCCCTTCGTCGAGGTATTGTCATTCGTGCACGGGGTGGCAGCCGTGTAAGCGACCAGATCCGATCCTGAGCATTTCGGTAGACCGCATTTGGCAGGGAGGGTCGGGTTCGCCCCGCACAACGTGGTGAGGGCGTCGTCGAGAGCAGAGAAGGGATTGGTGGTCGGGGCCGGCAAATACTTCAACGCCGTGTTACAGAACGACGCGGCACCTGTGCAGCCGCCGACAGTCGATAGCGAACCGAGATTCATGGTCATCCCGCCGCCGGTGAAGTTTATTGCATCCTGGGCCGTACTGTTAGAGGCCATGCCGCAATTCGGCGCATTGATGTTCGGACTGCCTTGGAAACTGATGGAGCCCTTCAATGTCAGAACGCAGGGCGGAAACAGCACGCTCTTTACTGAGGCCACGGCTGTCGCGGGTATATTGACAGTGGTCAACCCAAGCACTTGTGCCAGGTATGCGGGCTGTTGCTGGCTCACAGTGGCCTGAACGTAAGTTCCGGCCGTCCCGTTCCATGACGTGAGCGAAGCAATCTGGACGGTCTGCGAGACTCCCACCGGAAGGCTGGTGCTACATTGGGAGCCGGGATAGGCAGTGCTGCCCGCATTGCAGAACGCGTTGGCTGCTGCGGATTGCTTGGCGCGATAGTCCACTGTCTGTGTAACCGCGCAAGGTGCGTTCGATATGCATAGTTGCTGCATGGCGCCCGAAACCGCTGCCGCATCGGCGGCATTCTGCGCGTGTTGCTTGGTAACGTACCACGATCCCGCCTCACCCCCGAGTGCGACCACTCCGATCAGCGGCACCAGGGCGATTACGGTTGCGAAGGCGACGGAGCCACGGCGAGAGCGAAGCAAGCTACGCATCGACCACTCCTATTGAAATCGTTGCGAGTAAGGCAGTGTGTATGAACAGGAATTCGCGCACAACACCGTGGTCAGGATGATGGGCGCCACGGTGACGGTCGTCGTGTATGAATAGTACTTGGGCGAACCAGAGTTGGCTGCGGTGCAGGCAGTCATCGTATCACCGCAGAGGACCTGGAGATTGTTGATGGGATAACCAGCAACCGACGTCGGGAGTGCCGACTTCCAGCTCGCCCAGTTCGTAACGTCCGGTGGCGGGTCGTACTGGATCCTCTGCCCGAAGGCGCGCACCGCCTCCCAAGCGGATACAAACTGAAAGCCGGCGGCCGCAACGTCGGCGAGCGGCAGAAGCAGGCTCACACCGAGGAAAAGGAAAACAATCAGCATTTCAAACGCGGCGGCGCCGCGCCGATCCGCGACGAAGGACTTTCGACGGCGCACGCGCCCGCCTTGAGGGACACTTACCAGGTCCCGATGCCTGCTCCGAGCACGAGCAATTTGAACGATGTCCATGACAATTCGGCCACGCATGGCCGCTCACCAAACATAAGGGACCAATCTCCAACGCGTCGCTTCGTAACTGGAATACTCCGGGCAAGTGCGCCGAAGCAGGTCTTCCTCGTAGAGAATTCGGCAGACCTGAACGTCGATATGCAGGACCAGTACGATCACCGTGAGCGGTGTCAGATATTGCAGCACGACACCCAGAATCGCGATCTCTTCTGCGAGGTAGAGCGGATGCTTGATCCACCGATAGGGACCACTTTGCACCACTGAACGCGCCTGTGGCACCAGGCTGAACGACCGCCCCAGGTGTCGGATGGTGACAAGCATCATGATCATGCCGATCAGCACGCAAGCGGTGGCCACCAAATTTGGCAACGCCTGCTCGGTTTTGCCGAAGAAGGTGATCGTCCATGGCAAATAGGAGCCGACGAATGCGGCTATTCCAGGCAGCACCCCATCTGCGCGCGCCTTCGCCGGTGGCCTGGTCATGATCAACACCGCCACGAGCATGTAGAAGATGGCAAGGCAAAAACTTGACACAAGCGATGGCCAGGGATCGGTCAATGACCCAACTCTGATGGCGGCACAGAGTGCCAGCAACATGAACCACATGCTGCCGAGCAGCTGCATCATCCGCTCGTAAGACCAGTTTTTCGACAGGGCAACCGTGCTCATGGCTTACTACATCCCGAAGCTGGAGAATGTACGGATCAGGTGCAGAAACGGACTTCCGCCTAGTATAATGAACATCGCGGGAAGCATGAACAACACCATCGGAATGGTCAGCTTGGCGCCCAGCTTGTGTGCCCGTTCCTCCAAATTGGTGATACGTTCACGCCGGAGGTCGATCGCGATACTGCGCAGAGCCTGGGCCAGCGGCGTGCCGTATTGCAGGCTTTGGCTGACCATGGTGCCGAACCGGCGAAGGCCCTCCGAGGTCGATGCCAGCTTCTCGAAAGCCTCGCTGCGATTTGGCAGTATCCTGAGATCATCAAGAAGTCCGTACAGGACCCGGGCCATGGCAGGATTGGTCTGGTTCATTTCGTCCGCCACGCGTTCCAGCGCGCTCTCCAGACCCATTCCCGCTTCGCTGCACACAACCAGCAAGTCGATCATGTCGGGCGTGCCTAGCCGGATGGCGGCATTGAAGCGCCGCCTCAGCACCAAAAGGATCAACCGCGGCCCCATGATGCCGATCACCACGCCGATGAGACTGAAGACCAGCACATCGGTCAGCGGCTTGCCGAAAAGCTGCCCAACGAGCAAGGCAGTGATCGGAAACAGGAACATGCTCACGGTTTTGAGGCCGATCCAGATCGACATTGTGCGATGAGGATTCAAACCCGACGATTGAACGATCGTCCGGAGCTGGTCCAGATTTTCCGCGGAGTAGAAGCGCCGATACCGCATACCGAGTGACGAAAGCCAGCCGGTCACATCCCTGAACGGCGCCGACCGACTGGGAACGCCGAGCACGGCGTTTGACACCCGCACGTTCAACGCACGAATGTGTAGCTCATGGATCATCAGGACCCCGGTGACGGTCGCGAGCGCTATGGCAAGGGCCACCAGACTGAGACCAAGGATCATAGTTCTGTTTCCCTTCTGACCATCCAGCGGATCACAAGGGACCCGATAATCACCGAGGCTGCGGCGTAAGCCAGAAGCCTGTTTCCCGTCGGATCGTAGATCAGCAGATCGACTGTTTGCGGATTGATCAAGTATAGCAATCCACCCACCACAACGGGCGATAGCGAAAGCGCGCGTGAGGAAAAGATCACCTCGCCGGCCAGCGCCTTCGCGCGAGCAGCCAGCGCGACGCGCTGCCGCACCGTATCTCCCAGTGTCTGCAAGGTTTCGGTCAAACTGCCACCTGCCTTCAGCTGCACCGCAAGTGTGACCGCAAAGATCCCATACTCCGTCACTTGCGTTCGCCGGTAGATGGCTTCGACAGCCTCCTCGGGAGGTCTTCCCAGACTCACCTCGGTGCATACGATGGCAAACTGTCCGGCCGTCGGTTGCGGCATCTCGCGCGCGATCGTGCGAAATGCTTCGGTCACGGGCAGCCCGGATCGAACGGTACTTGTCACCAGCTGGATCGTGTCGGGCAGCTGTCGAAACAGTTGATTGGCGAGACGACGTCGTTGCCAGCCGAACAGGCCCCGCACCATCAGGAGCCCTACAATTGCCGCCGCCGGATACGCATAGACGTTGGAGAATTGCAGCACGCTATTGGCATATAGGATTGCTGCCGCCGCGATCACGCCGGCAAGCAGCACATACGCGGGGTGCCAGACATAGGCGATCCCGGGCTTGTAATCGATCAGGCGGAAGAGAAACGACCATCGGGACCCGGCCTCCAAACGACGAATGGAGGGCATTGTCGCCGTATCTGAAACCGGCAGAGCTTTTGCTACCTGCCGATCCATGCGTCGCTGTGCCGCGTCGAGCCACAGCGCAACGGCTGCCGCGCCGACCAGGAACACCAGGTCAATTGTGGTCAGGAACTCCGGCATTACAGCTGCCTCATGGCTTCGGCCCAGGCTCGATCAAGCCCGTAATAGGAAAGACGGCTTTTGAATTTTGGGACTGCGTTGGTGGACCTGTAGGTGCCCGATATCCGTCCGTGAATATCCTCGTGTTCGTACTCGAATGCCGCGATGTCGTTGGTGGTGATCACCTCGCCTTCCATCCCGATCACCTCGCTGATCTGGATAACGCGACGCTGTCCATCCCGCATGCGTTCTACTTGCACGACGATATCCAGCGCAGCCACGATCTGAGATCTGATCGCCCGCAGCGGCAGATTTGGCTGCCCCATCTGCACCATGTTTTCGATGCGGGTCAGTGCGTCGCGGGCGCTGTTGGCATGCACCGTGGAGATCGAACCATCATGGCCGGTGTTCATCGCTTGCAGCATGTCAAACGCTTCGGCGCCGCGCACCTCGCCGACGACGATTCGGTCGGGACGCATGCGCAGGGCGTTCCACACCAGATCGCGTTGTGTCACCTGCCCTGTGCCTTCGAGGCTGGGAGGCCGGGTCTCCAGGCTGATCACGTGCGGCTGTTGAAGCTGCAACTCCGCCGCATCCTCAATGGTGACGATGCGTTCGCTGTGATCAATGAATTGGCTCATGGCGTTCAACAGCGTCGTCTTGCCGGAACCGGTACCGCCAGAGACCAGAATATTGAGCCGGGACCGACCGGCAATCTCCAGCAATTGTCCCATGGCCGCGGTCATTGACCCGTTCTGGATCATCCCGGCCATGTCTAAACGGCGGCTTGGGAATTTTCGGATGGAGATGCAGGGGCTGTGGATCGCTAGCGGCGGGAAGATGATGTTGACCCGGCTGCCGTCCGGCAGACGGCAATCCACCATCGGACTGGATTCGTCGACGCGCCGGCCGACTTGCGCTGCAATCTTCTGTGCTACGGATGCGATGTGATCATTGTCGCGGAATCGTACCGCGATCCGTTCCAGTTTGCCGTGTCGCTCGACGTAAACGTTACTCGGTCCGTTGACCATGATATCGTTGATTGATTGATCCAGCAGAAGCGGACGGAGCGGCCCGTAGCCGGTCATGTCGTCCGCAATCTCGTCCGCTAGCTGAAACTGCTCGCGACCTGACAGTTCGAGCCGCTCCTCGTTGGCGATTCCATGGATGATTTCCTCAATCTGCCGCCGAAGAACATCACGCGAAACCGTTGCGGCCACCGATGGCTCAATCTGCTCTATGACCCGTTCACGCAGCAAAGCCGGCATCGCCGGCCGCTGGGTAGAAGGTTCGTCGTGCCTTGGCGCAGCTGCAGGCGAGCTCGGAGCAGGCATGCTCGGCGCCAATGCAGCCAAGCTTAGTGGCAATGCAGGCAAACGAGCTGGCGTGTCGTCTTCGCGCCTACCAAATTTTTTCGTCACCCGAGCAGCCTCCTCAACCATCCCTTCCGTTCGGCACCGACGCCTGCGATCTCCCGGACAATTGGGACGAGGTGACGTCGCAATCCTCGTACGTGCTTGAGAGCCGGAATTCCGAGATTGACCGCCTGGGTCATCCCCTTCCCGAGATCGGGAATCACCATGTCGGGTTCTGCGCCCAGGGCCTTGACAATCGTCGCCCTGGGAAGGCCGCCGGGACGATCGGCACGATTGAGCAAAGTAAACACGCGATCCTTACCGGCGATGTTGGTGACGGCAGTGCGGAGTGCACGGGCATTGCGAAGTCCGGTCACCTCCGCTTCCAGCAGCACCAGCACGTGCCGGGAAAGAGTGATCACCGGATGGATGGATGGCGGAAACGGGACTGGTATATCGACAACGATGTAGTTGAACCGTTGACGGAGCAGACCCAACACGTGTCTCACTCCCGCTTCAGTGATGTCGAGCTGCGCGTCCAACTCCTCATCGGCGGAAATCAGGCAAACTCGTTCGTTGATATCAATCGCCGCGCGTTCGAGGAACAACGTATCCGCCCGCATCGGGTTTTCCAGAGCGATGCGCAGCCCTGGCCCAGGCCGAACACCCAGCATCACGGCTGTTTCGCCGTTTTGTAGATGAAGGTCGAGCAGCGCGACCTTGGCCTTGGTGGTCTCGGCCAGCTGCAGCGCGAGATTGATCGCGATGCTCGTTGCGCCGGCGCCCCCCTGAGCGCCGCAGATCGAGATCACATGCCCGCCACGATCGGCCGCACCGGGCGCCACGTCGCCAAGCAGTTTCGGACGTAGCTGGTGCAACACCAGATCGCGCGTGAGCGGCCTCGGAAGGTACTCGCTCAAACCGATTTCCATGAGCTCGCGGTAGAAGGTTATCTCCCTGCTCTCGCCGATCAGAGCCACCCGGACATCGGGTGGGCAGACGGCGGCCAACCTTTCCAGTTCGGAAAATGGATCATCGATTCCACTGATGTCCGCCACCAACGCGGATAGCTCGGTGTCGGTTTCGAGCATCCGTATGGCATGACGGATCGTGCCGCGCCTGATCGATAAATTGCTACCCTCGAGGCCTTTGCGCAGAGCCGCTGCGCTAAGCTCGTCATTGACGAAACAGACGATCCGGTTGCGCGTTACAACAGACGCAGCTTCTTCAGGCGGACTGACTACTGCTATGTTAGCGATCACCACTGCCTCCCCTTACTGACGCGACGACACGGCCGACGCGACCGACGCTGACGGAGCAATTGCCGGCGACGCATCGCCAACCAACGCCGTGCGCGTATTCCCCGCATCGTCTTTCCTGACCGAGTATTTCGTGCTGTTATTGCGTGAATAGATCACGACCGTCGCGTCCGTCTCCCCTGTATCCTGTCGATCGACCGCTGACCGTACGGCCAGGGAAAGCTTTCCGAGCTGTGCGGCGATGACGATTTTCTTGACCTGCTCGGGCGCAAGCTGCAGCGATACGGTGCGCGCGACCTTGCCAGCCGTGGAGTTGCTGGCCGAGCCGCCTTGCACGATCTCCTGGTCAATCGCGACAATTCGAACATTATGAGCAACGGTTTCGCTCAGCGCGCCATGGTGGTGATCCGGATCTTGCTTCTCGCCTGTTGGCGCCGTCGGCTGCTGGGTCAACACGACATCCACATAGTCACCCGGCGAGATCAGGCCCGAGACACCGGACGCGGCGTCAACGTTGATGCTGATGGCGCGGCTATCCGGCGCCAGGACGCTGGCGAGGAAACCCCGTTCGCGCGGACGCAGTACGTCCTTTGATGTAACGGGCGCGCCGGTGTCGAGGAAGTTACGAACCAGGGATCCGCGAAGTCCGATCCTGGCATCGGGCGTATCGAGGATTGCCCCCGCCGGAACGCTGTCCGGCGACACCGCTCGTATGTTGAAATCTTCGTCGCGGGCCAGCGTCCCTCTCGGCAGCGGGTGTACCGCGACAAAGTATCCGACAGTCGGAGGCGGCGGCGGCGGAGTGTTCTCCGTGACTGCGACCGGGGCCTGTGCTTTCGGCAGGTTCATGTTGTAGGCGATGAGCCCGAGCGCGACCGCCGCGAAGAAGAACACCATGATGATCGAGAGACGCAAAGCGGATGACATGTCAAAGTCCTTTGCTCAAAACGGTCCAGATTCCCCCGCACGCGATGGCAACCCCGTAGGGCAGCGGCGCATGTCGCAAGTGGCGCCAACGCTCTATGGCGTAGACGCGGCGGGCGAGCGAGGATCCGGCGGGCGCCAGGTTGGGATATGGCAGGAGGCGCATGACCAGATGCACCAGGGCAAGAACGCCGCCCGCCAGCGCGGTCACAGTCAGCAACTGAATCACGCCGGTCAGCGGGAGACCGATCGCCAACGCGACCAGCAACTTGACGTCGCCGCCGCCGATCCATCCCCACTGGTAAATCATAAACAGCAGCAGGAACAGGATCGTCGCGGCGATCACTGATTCGACGAGTTGCATCGGGACGGCAAGTTGGCTGACAATCCCGAGGAGCGCCAGCACCAGACAGATCTCATTTCGGATCAATCGTGTCGCGACATCGATCGTTGCGACATAGAGCAACAACAGGATTTCGAGAAACGAAGTTATCGCAACAATCCAGCTCATCAAACGCACGCCTCAAAAAGCGAGGACACATCAACAAACTTAAAGTGGGTCACATGAAGACATTAAGAAGCGGAGGGCGCACTCCGTATGCCCCTCCGGCGTCAGATAGCCGTATTACACGGCCGCATTGAAAGTGGTGACGATAGCGGAGATCCCGCCAGACAGCGCCGTCCCGATGGCACCAGTAGCTCCCGTACCGAACGCCGCAGCCACTGCGCCGATGATACAAGCCGCGACGATAATGTACTCGAACGACACCACGCCGTCCTGATCCGTGCGCAGGTTCTTCAGGGCTTCCGTGGTCCTATTGTAATATTTCAACATGGAACACTCCTTCTCTCGACTGAACCACAACTGCTAACCCTGGCAGTCATTGCGGTGCTGCTACCGGGGTGTAACTGAACCGGGAGGCACATTCCGATGCCCCCCTCCTAGTCAGATAGCCGTATTACACGGCCGCATTGAACTTGGTGACGATAGCGCTGATCCCGCCGGACAGTGCCGTCCCGATGGCACCCGTAGCTCCGGTACCGAACGCCGCAGCCACTGCGCCGATGATGCAAGCCGCGACGATGATGTACTCGAACGACACGACGCCGTCCTGGTCCGTGCGCAGACGCTTCAAGGCTTCCGTGGTCTTGATGAAATAACGCAGCATTGGAAGAATCCCTTCTTTCAAGATGAATTTGCAGACACCTCGGCAACTTTCCAGCGGCCGCGGATTTATGTCCGGCCCCGCCAGCGATAAACTATCCATTAAACGTTTATTATCGTCAACATTTAATATATAATGTGTTATTTTTAATTAACCAGACACGAAACGAGCCGTCATGAAAATCAAAAACGGCAAAAACGTTGTAATACAAAGATGATAGCTGCTCCCCCGATCGAATCCCAGGCAGAGCGCCGGCTGAGAGTCGGTAAAATTCACCGGAATAGTACGGGTGACTAATGGTATAATTTGATTATTCGGAAATTTTTAATCTCGATGATGATCAGCTATGGCGCTGCATCAACCTGTCGATCCACCCACATATGATCGAGCGATTCTGCGACCAGGCCAGCGCGCAGGGAGCAGATTTCGCGACGTGCGTACGCGCGACGCAACACGTCTGTCCACGACGGGCGAGGTGATCCCTCCGAAGATTCCGATCGCACTGATCGCTGCCTTGCAGCCGCATGATCCCGTCAGTTGCACTGGCCTGACGCAATCATCAATTCGGATTCGCGCCTCGACGTCTGGGCCGTTTTCAAACAGAGGCTCGACTGCGTCGCCGTCATCAAGACTTACAGCGTAATGCGGCGGCGTCCAGTCGCTCAATCCGCGTTGCTGCGCGTCGGCACCTAGCGCGAGCAACAGGCGCAGAAGGTCCATTCGATCCGCACGCAAGGTGGAAATCTGGCGATCAGCGAGGGAAAACCGGACCATCACGATATTTATTGCAGCCGCGATCCAGCAACGTCCCGATGAAATGGAGCGGACTCCAATAGATCACATTACTCGAGCGGAAATTCGGTCAAGCCGAGATCACGGGATGCGGACTATTTCGGAAACCCGAAGGGATGCGCCGGCCCCATCAACAAACGTTGAGGTTGCCCACGCGGTAAGCGCTGTCGATGGCTCTAAAAACATTATACCTTTCATAGCGCGCCTCTCGTTCGCCCTTTGGTTTTCGCCGCCATTTGTGTGGATGAGCGAGCTTGGCTTTCGGGATGAGGCATGTGTCCCTCCCTACGCGGATCGGCGCCGTTGCTAATGCCTCTTCTATCACTTGCCTTCTCTCCTTCATTTCTGCCGAAACGACTGATTGAATGACATTGCGAGCGGCCCGACGATGTAATCAAACGCAGTTCGCTGAACGGTTGGGATCATAACGGTTGCCGGCATCCCAGGATACAGGCGAATGTTCGGCATGTCCGCCAACTCACCTTGATCAATCCGGACAAAGGCCGTGTAGTACGGCGCATTTGTCTTGGGATCAGTGAGGCGGTCAGCCGAAACCTGAATGACGTCGCCGTGAATGATCGGGACGATCCGCTGCTTGTAGGCGGTGAGATGGACTTCGGCGCGCATATTGGGATGTACGTCGCTGATGTCCTCCACCGCAACCTGGGCTTCGATGGTGAGTGCGTCCTCGGCCGGTACGATGTCGAGGATCTTGTCGCCGCGCTGGATGACGCCGCCGACGGCGAACACGGTCAATCCCACCACCCGGCCGGTATAGGGCGCCCGAATTTCCATGCGACCCAGGACCGACTTTGCACTCAGCGCCTTCGGAATGACCTCGAGCAATCTGGCCTGCGTGTCACGCAAGTCCTTGGTGACATCTGTCATCCGATCATTATCGAGTTGGGCGATCTGCTGCTCCTGCTCGGCGATGGCCTGGCGGGCCTTCGCGATACTAGCTTTTGTATCGGCGATCTGGCCTTCCAAACCGTACGCCGTCCGCTCCAGCTGGAGAATTCGCGGACGCGCAATCAGGCCCCGTTCGACCAACGGCGCAAGATCCTTTGCCTCGTTGCGGACCGAGTTGATCTGATCGGTGAAGGCCTTGACCTGTGCCTCGGCGCCCACAATCTGTGACCCAAGCTGGTTGATCTTCTCGCGAATGACGCTTCGTTGCCCGTCAAGCGATGCTCGCCGACTGTCGAACTGATTGAGCTGACCGGTCCATACGCTCTTAAAGTAGCGGTCATCAGAGCGCGCCCTCAAATCGGCCGGCATGGCCAGCTCGGATCCATGATCGAGCTCCGTCAGGAGCCGTACTTCCGTTGCACGAAGCACGGCATATTGCTGTGTGAGCACCTCATACTCGGCACGGACCTGCGTATCGTCCAGAACGATCAGGAGATCGCCTGCCAGCACCCGCTCCCCTTCTCGGACATGCAGTTCCCTGACAATGCCGCCATCGAGGTGCTGAACGCTCTTGCGGTTGCCGTCGACCTTTACGATAGCATTTGCAACCACGGCGCCGTTGAGTGGTGCCGTCAGCGCCCAGGTGCCGAATCCGCCGAAAAAGATGGCGATGATCAGCCATCCCGCGAGTGCTACGCGACGAATCGAGTCGCTCGGTGCACCGCTCCTGAGTTGATCAATCGTCAAGCTCGGCGCCAATGCGCGTGGTTTCGACCGGCTTGTAAACTCCATCAGCGCCATGACCATGTCCTAACCCGTCGTCTCGCGGACCGTGTGGATCGGTACGGGCCTCGTCAGACGGGCCAGGATCTCGGCGCGCGGTCCGAACATCTCGACGACGCCTTCACGCAGCACCAGGATCTTGTCAGCCACGCCGATGGTGGCCGGCCGATGGGAGATAATCACCACCGTCGTGCCGCGCTTCTTGAGTTGAAGAATGCAATCGGCGAGCGCGGCGTCTCCTTCGGCGTCGAGATTGGAGCTCGGCTCGTCGAGCACGAGAAGGCTCGGATTGGCGAAGATGGCGCGGGCAAGACCAATACGCTGACGATAACCGCCCGAGAGTATGGCGCCGCCTTCTCCCACCTGCGTATCATAGCCATCCGGCAGGCGCAGGATCATCTCGTGCACGTCCGCCATCCGCGCCGCCAGAATCACCTCCCTGTCTTCGCCCTCCTGGAATCGGCTGATGTTGACGGCAACAGTGTCAGCAAACAGCTCAATATCCTGGGGGAGATAACCGATATGCTGGCCGAGTGACGTCTTGATCCAGCTCGAGACGTCCGCCCCGTCCAGTCGCACCGCGCCAGCAGATGGCGCAAGCACACCGACCAGATGACGCGAAAGCGTGGATTTCCCGGCGCCCGAAGGACCAATGATGCCCAGTACTTCGCCCGGCTCGATTGCGAACGATACCCCGCGCAGGATGGGCTTCGAACCAAACGGCGGCACATAGGAGAGCCCCTCGACCGAGAGTCGGCCCTGCGGGCGCGGCAGCGTCAAACCGACCTCCCGTTGGGGATCGGCTTTCAAGAGCTCGCGGATGCGCAGGAATGCTCCACGAGCAGATACAAGATTGCGCCAGGATCCGACGATCTGCTCTACCGGCTGCAGGGCTCTTCCGAGCAGAATGCTCGCGGCGAACATGGCGCCGACGGTTGCAAGTCGCTCGATCACGAGATAGGCGCCGAGGCCAAGTATCATCGACTGCATGGCAAGCCGCAGAAAACGGATGATGCTCTGCATGGTGGCGGCGCGATCGCTCGCAGAGACCTGCCGCTCAAGCATGCGGGTGCGATCGCGGGCCCAACGCCTCAGCAGCCCTTCGGTCATGCCCATCGCCCGCACCACTTCGGTATTGCGCAGGCTCATCTCGGTAAAGCTATAGCTCCGGGAAGCCGCCTCGCCGGCCTCCGTCAACGGCAGCTTGACCCGCCACTCGTTAAACAGGGCCATAAGAATCAGCAGGATGGAGCAGCCCAATGCGAACGCCCCCAGGAACGGGTGCAGCACAAAAATCACGGTAATGTAGATCGGCGCCCAGGGCAGATCGAAGATCGCATGGATCCCCATGCCGGTGACGAACTGGCGGAAGGTGTCGAAATCGCGCAGCAGCTGGCTGCGCGCGCCGCCGGCGCCAGCGGAGCGATGAATGATCGCCGTCATCACGCGCGCCGCGATCGTCTGGTCGAGGCGAATGCTGGCGCGGGTCAGCACGCGGGCACGTACGGCATCCAGCCCTGCCAGCGCCAGAAACGCCATCAACAGCGCGATCGTGAGCATCAGCAGCGTGATCTCGCTGGCGCTTGAGATCACCCGGTCATAGACCTGCAGCATGTAGAGCGGTCCGGCCAGGTAAAGCAGATTGATCGCCAAGCTGAAGATCGCGGCAGTGACGAAATAGCCCCGGCAGCTTTGCAGCAGCCGCCGGAGTTCGTCGGGTCTTTTGAACGGAGTACTCACACAGATCAGCGGAACATCCGCCCCTCTTCTTCAAAGTCGGGGCCGCAACATTCGCCCCGGCCCATTTCCTCGCAGCGCATCAGGCCAGATGGTCGTGGTAGCTGATGAGCGTTCCCGTGTTCTTGTCTGCCTCTGTTTGGAAGCCCGCGGGGTCGTACTGGCCCAACAGGGTAATATTGGCGGTATGGACTCCGTCGGTCACCGACAGGGTTCCTCCCGTACCGACCTGATTTGCGACATAGCTCGCGGTCGTGCCGGCCCCGAATGCCACATCGAGGAGATCCAGGTGGTCATCCCCGTTAAATCCGGACACGACCCCGCTAAAGTCGAAGGAGTCATGGAGCACGATTGTGCCGGTCGCTTGGGCATCAAGCGCTACATTCGCAGA
The DNA here is from genome assembly GCF_055811695.1 of Bradyrhizobium sp. MI1.3. NCBI lineage: Bacteria > Pseudomonadati > Pseudomonadota > Alphaproteobacteria > Hyphomicrobiales > Nitrobacteraceae > Bradyrhizobium > Bradyrhizobium sp. MI1.3. The sequence goes on from NZ_JBVVPQ010000008.1 coordinate 134,155, forward strand.
TGAGGCCGCTCCGAATTCGAGTGTGGCCGAACCGCTAATCTGAGCCATTCCGTTACCGCTGACATTGCCATCGATTGTGACGTTGCCGCCATTGGCCCACAGCACGCCGGTGTTGATGAGGTCGCTGTGGACCTCCAGTCCACCGGTTCCGGTTGCCTCGAGCGTGCCGGGGTTGGTGACGGCGTTAGATCCGGTATCGATGTCGAGTGCATTGGTGCCGGTGGCGATGATCGTGCCTTCATTGACCAGCACCATCACCCCATCCCCGAGGTGGCCGGCACCGGAGATCGTGTTGTCCACGTTCGTCAGCGTGACGTCGGAAACCGTCCCGGTGATCACGTTCTCACTGCTGTCGGACAGGATGACCTGCCCGTGGCCCTGCAGCGTGATGCCGTGCTCGATCAGTTCGAGATCGGTCTCGCTTCCGGTCGAGTTCAACTCGATCGTGCCGATGTTGTCGATGGTGCCGGAGAGCGGCAGGATCGCGCCATCACTGATCACCATGTGGCCGGTGTTTTCCGTAATCGGCGTTTGATCGAAGACGAAGTCGCTTGCGGAAAGCGACGCGGCGTCAACCCCATTTAGCGTGATGGACTGGCCATCGCCGAGCGTGATCACCGCATTGCCGGCAGCATCGTTGGCCATGTGCGACTGGATGTCGCCAAAGCCGGCAAAGTCGGCATAACCGATCAGATCGACCTGATCCGACGGGGCGTCGAAGCTATAGATCACGTCATGCCCGATCGGCTGCGAGAACACGAACAAGTCGTGGCCGCTGGAGCCGGTCAGATTGTCGCTGCCCGACAGCGCGAAAATAGGCGAGCCTTGCGCATACACCTCGACGTTGTCAGCGATGGATGCGCTTCCGGTGCTGCCGTCCGGATTAATCCAGATCTCTGTTACTTGGAGTACCAACGCACCGGTGAATGTGCTCGGCGACGTGACCGTTAGCGCGGTTACATCATTGCTCAGTACCGTCCAGCTTCCATCGCCGTTATTGGTACCCTCGCTCAAGGCCCAGCCCGCCGGAACCCCAGCAATTGTTGCCATTGTAGGACCAACGTGATCCGACGATGGCTCATCAAGGGCAAGATTGATGGGTGATCCCGCGACGCCTGCTGGCGCCGCAACATGAATCGTAACACTGTGAGAGACGCTATTGGCTGCGCCGTCATTTACCACCACCGTTACGATTCGATCGGTGGTGTTATGGGACCCAGGTTTTGTATCGGTATATTGGATTCCGTCTAGGATGGTTTGGTAAGTTGCCACACTGGCCGAGCCGGATACCAAAAGCACTCCGGTTGAACTTGTGTAGCTTACCGTTAATCCGGATGCCGCCGTTATCGCAGCCGCGTTCAGCGACAGCGTCTCTCTGGTGGCCCCGTCTTGTTGGTTCGTCAGAGTGACGGTCATTGAGGTTAGATTTGCCGAGTCAGCATCAACGATCGTCGCCGATGACGCAATCAATAGCTGCGAGGTACCTGTCGGATAGCTCACGGTGTTGTCGTTGCCACCCGTACCTGAATTCAAATCTACCACCGGCGCGTCATTGACCCCTGTGATGTTAATTGTGCTGCTACCGGTATTGCTGTTGAGAGCGCCATCGTTCGCCACCCAGCTGATGGTGCGGCTCGTATTAGCGCCAAAGTTAGTTGGATTGTCGTTGGTCGTATTGGCGAACGTGACCGAGTCAAGCACCTGCTGGTAGTGTGCTAGCGTATCACTGCCGCTCAGCGTCAGTACATGGGTCCCTGCATTGTAGCTTGCCGTGATGCTGGTTCCCGTCGTCGTTGCCGCCAGCACGTCACCTGTCTGGAAGCCGTTCGAGATCGTGACCGTTGCGTTCGCCAGGCTAGTGTTGTCGACATCTGTAACCGTCAGCGCCGAATCTATCGTCACCGCGGCGGCCTGCTCGGTGTAGCCGATCGTATTACCCGCATTAGCAATCACCGGCGCGTCGTTTGCGCCGTTGATGGTGACCGTCAGCACCGCCGTGTCGGTCAGGCTGCCGTCGCTGACCGTGTAGTTGAAGCTGTCGGTGACCGTGCTGCCGCTGTTGAGTGCCTGCACCGCGGAGTCGTTCTCGTTCACCACGTAGGTGTAGCTGCCATTGGCCGCGATCGTCAGCGTGCCGTGCGCGCCCACCAGGCCGACGCCGAGCGAGCCCGCCGTGCCTGCGCCTTCGGTGCCGCCGGTGCGGATTGCACCGACCGTCAGGCTGCCGTTGTCGACATCGGTGTCATTGGTGATGACGTTGCCGGTCGCATTCGAGCCGCCAGACCCGTTGGCCGTGCCGCCCTTCTCGGTGGCCGAACCGCTGTCCTCCACGCCGACCGGCGCGTCGTTGGCGCCGTTGATGGTCACCGTCAGCACCGCCGTGTCGATCAGGCTGCCGTCGCTCACCGTGTAGTTGAAGCTGTCGGTGATCGTGCCGCCGGTGTTGAGCGCCTGCACCGCCGCGTCATTCTCGTTCACCACGTACGTGTAGCCGCCATTGGCCGCAATCGTCAGCGTGCCGTGCGCGCCCACCAGGCCGACGCCCAGCGAGCCCGCCGTGCCGGCACCTTCGGTGCCGCCCGTGCGGATCGCACTGACCGTCAGGCTGCCGTTGTCGACATCGGTGTCATTGGTGATGACGTTGCCGATCGCATTCGAGCCGCCAGATCCGTTGGCCGTGCCGCCCTTCTCGGTGGCCGAGCCGCTGTCGTTCACCCCCACCGGCGCATCGTTGGCGCCGTTGATGGTGACCGTGAGCACCGCGGTGTCGGTGAGATTGCCCGGGTCCTTGACAGTATAATTGAAGCTGTCGGTAATGGTCTGGCCGCTGTTGAGCGCCTGCACTGCCGAGTCGCTGTCATTCACAAGATAGGTGTAGGAGCCGTTGGCGTTGAGCGTCAGCGTGCCGTGTGCGCCCACCAGGCCGGAGCCCAGCGTGCCGACCGAGCCGGAGCCTTCGACCGCCCCGGTGCGGACCGCCGATACCACCAGTGATGCGTTTGTGTTGTCGACGTCGGTATCGTTGGCCAGCACATTGCCGGCAGCGTTAGAGCCCGCGGTGCCATTGTTGGTGCCGCCCGCCTCAGTGGCCGAGCCGGTGTCGTTGACGCCCACGGGCGCGTCGTTGACCGGCGTCACATTGATCGTATCGGTCACGGCCGCGCTGTTGGCGGCCCCGTCATTGGTGATGATGGTGACAGTGCGGGCCAGGCCCGACGGGTTATCGCTGGTGTTGAGGTAGGTCAGCGAGTCCAACGCGGTCTGGTAGTTCGCGACGCTGGATGAACCGGTCAAGGTGAGCGTCCCGGTCGCCGCGTTGAACGATCCGGTGATGCCGTTCTGGTTGGTAAAGCCCAGCACATCCTGGCCGTTGACGTAATTGCCGGTGATCTGCACCGTCGCCGAGGCAAGATTGGCGTTGTCGACGTCGGACACGGTAATGGCGCTGTCGATCGCGGTGGCAGCCTGGTTTTCCGTGTAGTTCAGCGCATGACCAGCGACGACCACGGGCGCGTCGTTGACCGGCGTCACATTGATCGTATCTGTCACGGCCACGCTGTTGGCGATCCCGTCATTGGTGATGATGGTGACAGTGCGGGCCAGGCCCGACGGGTTATCGCTGGTGTTGAGGTAGGTCAGCGAGT